>NZ_SCOH01000026.1 GCF_005503445.1 Chitinivorax sp. B
ATCCGCCTGTTCAGCTACGACACCCCGGCCCCGAGCCAGAAACCTGAGCACACCACCGGCATCCACCTGCACGCCGCCACCGGCAAGGTGCAAGTCCAAGCCCAACGCGATCAAGCCAACCTCAACGCACAGCAGACCGTCACGATCAGCAGCAACAACCAGGTCACCCTCGCCAGCCCCACCCAACTCAAGCTGGTCGCCAATGGCACGGGGTTGACCCTCAAAGACGGCAATATCCTGATCCAGTGTCCGAAAGAAGCCATGTTCAAGGCCAGCTTGAAGCAGCAGTTGGGGCCGATGGGGGCCAGCCATACCGCGCCCCCGCTGCCGAAAAGCCAGATCAAAGGCTGCGAATTCAGCGTCTCGGATGCCACGCAATCCGGCGCGGCCGGCACCTTACGCTAACACGGGATGCGTACCATGCCGACCTTGTACGAACAACTATTCAATCAGGTGCGCGACTGGGGCCATTGCGACCTCCTCGTCGATCCGCTGGCGGGGCTACCGCCATTGGACGCCCTCGACCAGGCGGACGCCACCTTTACACAAACACCGTTGCTGGACCGGCAATTCCGCGCCCGGCCGGCCAGTGCGCCGCGCCTGATCCGCCTGGACAACGCGTACTCGCCCCTGCTCAGCGAATGCGTCGAACTGGCGCAGTGGGAAGCGACCACCACCAGCAATCAACTGCGCAGCATCTGACCCGCATGCTGGACCTGCACATCGACCAGCTCGGCGGCGCCTACTTCCGGTTCTTCGATCCCCGGGTGATGTATCACCTGCCCCGCGTGCTCGATGCCCCGCAACTGTCGCTGCTGTTGCAAGGCATTCAGCAATGGGTGTTCGTGGACTGGCTCGGTGCCTACCAGGCCATTCAGGCACCGTCGGTCCCCGCCACCACCCCGCGCCTGCTGGTCAGCCCGCAGCAATGGCAGGCGCTGGGCGACATCGAAGCCTTCAACCGGCTGCTGAGCAAGCAGCGGCGGCGTCAGCAGCCACCCAGCCATGCGCAGGTGCCGTTGTGGCTCAACCATTTGCAGTCAGCCCGATTGCGTGGCCTGCGCCAACCCGACGACATCGCCCACTGGGCGGCCTTGTGCCTGGCCCACGGCGAGCCCTGGCAGACGCATCCGCAGCTGAATGACGTACTGCAACTGGTCATCCACGACGGCATCCCGCTCAAGGATGCCCTGGACGACCTGCTGAACCTGTCACTGGACCCGGCCGAGGCTGCGGTCCCGACCTTGGATGATTGATTGACACCATGAAGATCAAAAAAGACTGCCGATTTTGCAACCGAGAAGGCTTCAAGTGGCTGCCGCTGATCTATGGCGTGGTCGCGGCGGAAGACAAAAACGAACTGGCCCCCTTGCCGGCCCAGCTGCCCGCCAATTTGGGCCAGGGCGTCACCGATATCGCCTTGCACGACCACTGCCGCTATGCGGTCCGCATGCCGCGCCAAGGCTACCTCTACGTGCTGATCGAGCGCAAAGGCGTCAAATACTGGGCCGCCTATCAAGTGGTCAATGGCGGCTACCTGTATGAATTCCCACCCGAATGGCGCCCGCAGCTCAACCCGGAATTCAGCTGCGACCCCACCTACTGCGGCGTGACCGCCTCCATGGTCAACATCCCGAAGGCCGAGGACGTGCCCAATATCTGGGTGCTGTTCACGCCGGAACAGTTAACCGATGCCAAGTTGGCAGAATACAAGAAACACTGTGTGAAATATGCCGCCGCGGGCAAACTGCAGGTCTTCCACCCCGCCGCCTGGCTGGCCGGCCAGACCAAGCAGCCGCACGCCCTCCCCAGCAGCGACATCGAAAAGACCGTCGCCGAATTCCTGTGTTTCGGTAAAGGCAAGCCCGGCGAGTCGTACCGGAACCTGCTGGACAGCCAATACTTCAGCGCCGACATCAATGCGGTCGCCGGCAAGCTGGGCGGGATCAGCAGCGCCCTGGAGCTGTACAAGATCCCCGGCCTGGTCATCCATGACCCGATTGGTATCACCCAGGCGTTGAATGATTTCCGGAATGACAGCTTTGTACTTTTTGACCAATTCTTGAAGCGAATCGAACGCGGCCGGCCGAACCGAGACCGGCTGCCCGTACTGGAAACGATTGGTAAATTCAAGAAAGCCATCAACGATGGCTTTGTGATGGATGCCAAAAACAGTGTCGAAAGGCGGGACCTGCAGCGGCGGGCAAAAATTGAGCCCATCTTTCCCGATGACTCTGCTCAACTGAGAAAGTACAAAATGTGGGCAAACAATGCCTACACGCATCCATCAAGGAAGGAATGGGAAGCCCAACGCCCCGACAAGGTAACAGAATTTGAGCTTGCCCGGGAGAAGGATGAGCAATGGCTGATTGACCATGCCGAGCAACATGGCCAAAAGAAATGGCAGGAACACTACGCTCCATTACTCGACGTCGGGAAAATGGACAGCTTCGAGCAGAACCTGTCCAGGCTCTCAACAAGCATGGCGAAGCGTGCAGCCGAACGCACACCCCACCATTTGAGTTGGTTAAAAACGAACAGGGTCTTGCAAGCATTCGACTGCTTTGATCAACGTGACACCCAGTCGGGCGAAGTGTTACGAGCCAATGTCATCGGTTGCATTTTCGGCATGGAAGGCTCGCCCGTAGCCGAAAAGGTGCTGAACGACTGGGCCGCCGCCACCAAAATTGATCGAACGAACCTGCTGTTACGTGCCCTTACCCGTGATCAACAAGAAACCAACAAAGCCGTCAACAAGCTATTGGCAGAAGCCACCAATAGTGCGGCCAACCAGACTGACCTGTCGGCTGAACCCACCGCCGGAGTCAAGGCCGCAATCAAGAGCGTCGTCAGCATGTTCAAAAGTACCGATTCGGCGCTGGACGAATGGATGCGCAATCAAAGTCAAAGTACCAACTACCTGAACCCCAAACATTTAGCCAATTATGAGGCTCGCTTCTCCTATTTGATCTCAACCCTGTGCCGGGCTGTATCACGCAAAGCGATTGGCTCAACCGCAGAATTGGCCTTCGCCGCCCGCATATCCTTCCTCATGCAAAGTCAACTGGGCGACTTGGCGTTCGAGCTGGAGCACAAAACGCTGATGGCAAAGGTCAACGCCACAGACTGGGACAATAAAGAACGCGCCTATCGCACAGCGGAGGCTCGCGCCCAAGCAACCCGCATGCGTAAAACCGGCGCCGAGATTCGCGCCCATCGCCAGGCCACCGCAGCCAAGCTGCAAATCCAACAAGGCATGGTCGACCTGATCACCGATGCCCAACTGAAGGCCAAAATTCAGATCAGCCAAGGCGCTGGCAGACTGGGTTGGAAGGCACTGCAAAAGCAGTTGGAAGACAGTGCCAAACAGCACACCGCCTATGATGCCGAACTGAAAGTGCTGAAGGGAAAACCTGTACCAACAGAGCGCGTCCCTACTACGCCCAGTCCCACCAATAATTACCATCAGGCCCGAATCGGCATGGCGCTGATCGGCCTAGAGAGCATCGCACTGGTTGGCAAGCTGGGTAAATTGAAACCTGAGTTTGACTTGGTGGCGCTTGAGGTGCTGGGAGGTGTACTTTCCATCGGCAGCGCCATGTGCGATATGTTCTACGCCAGTGTTAAATCCGTCCGAGAGTTGCCACAATACAATGTGATTTCAGGCATTAATAAAGGGGCAGATATTGTTCGAGGTGGTTTTAAGCTGAAAGCAGGCGCATTTGGGTTTGGAGCAGGGATCATTTCAGCAATCTTAGATATTAAAAAACTCGCCAGTGAAAAAGATTCCTCTCAAATAGGAATCATGAAAATTAGAATAGGAGCCAATATTATTTCATCAGTCACAAGTACGATAGCGGCTTACTCGTATTCTGCCCCATATTTTGAGTACTATGCCGCCAAGCAAGGACGAAAAGCAATCACCAGATGGACCTTAAATGCTTTAGGAGCTGGCGCCAAAAAATTCGCAGAACGTGTCTTATTGCTTCGAATGGTTGCTTGGCTAGGCTGGGTTGGCGTTATCATTACTGTTGCAGACCTCTCTTACTCTGCCTACCGCTGGTATATTGACTCTCAAGCATTAGAGCGTTGGTTTGACAAATGCCTATTCCGTAAAAATCAGTTGGCCTATGGCTATGCTAATATTGAGGAAGAATTACAAGCATTTGAAAAAGCATCCTTAGTGGACGAAGCCTGAATGAACGAACGCAAACTGTTTACCATTGATGGCACCATTGACGTTATTCACCGTGCACATGGTGTAGTCAACCTGTTAGAAAACATGCAGCGTGGTGCGCTCGTTACTGGTGCCGCAGCCGTAGTCACCGATAGCTTTGCCAATTTTGTAGGCTCAGCAGCCGTAGCCATGTACGATGGCGAAGACGTTGAACACATTGCCATGCTTGTCAACGGCAAGCTGGTCTTGGCACCTTTCAGTCTACAGAGGATTTAAAGATCGGAGATAAGGTCAGATTAGTGGTGTCATTCGAGCTGGGCGATTTTTTATTCTGTCACGCCATTCTTCGCCTTGATGATGCATGGCTGTGGATGCCTTATATGCTATCTAGAACAAGAATGGGCATTATAAAATATATAGTTAAAATTAATTTACTGATTATTATCCTCACTGAAATGTTATTTTTTTTAATATGCGCAGTCTCCGGAGATTTATCATTCTTTAATGATATGCAGCAAATATTTATTTTCTTTTTTGCGATAATACTTCCTATTATATCTTATCTAAGCTCTGGAGATTTATTGAAAAATGCCGCGATAACTGAGGAGATATATAAAATTCTCGGCGTTCAAGAATACAGGCGTTTTTATATTAATAAATTTTCATTAAGTTGTTTAAATCCTGGCATTGAAACATCGAATAAGATGTACGTTTTCGATTTCAATAAAGTGCTAGAGGCCCATTACAAAAAGTATGGCATTCGGCAAGCGTCATAACTTTGTAAGTTGAGGAGCGTTGACTGCTTTGAGCGAAAGCAAACTGTTTACCATCGATGGCACCATTGAAGCCATCCACCGCGCACCGGGCGTGGTCAATCTGTTGGAAGACATGCAGCGCGGTGCACTCTTCACCGGCACAGTGGCCGCAGCCACCGATGGGCTGGCCAACTTTGCCGGGTCGACAGCTGTCGCGCTGTCCGATGGTGAAGATGTGGAACACATTGCCATGCTGGTCAATGGCAAACTGGTCATTGGCACTTTCCAATCTACCGAAGATTTAAACGTTGGCGATCAAGTCAGGTTGGTGGTGTCTCCCGAGCCGGGAGACTTTCTATTTACACATGCCATTTTGCGTCAGAATGATGGGTTGCTTTGGATGCCTTATATGCAATGCAGGACCAAAAGGGGGTTGGTCAAGCATTTAATGAAAATATACTTGCTTATTGTAATTGGCATGGAAATTTTTCTATCAGCGCCGGCTTTCTTATATGACTGGAAGTTACCTATGGAAGAAGAAAGGATTGCGGTCTCTTTTGTTTTTTACATCATATTACTTCCAATAATGTTTTATTTGAGCTCAAAAGATTTAATGAGAGGTGCCGGGGTAACTGAGAATATATACAGAGCGCTTGGCATTCCAAAGCATAAAGGCTTTTACATTAATAAATTTTCGCTCAGCTATTTGAATCCTGGTCTTGAAACATCACATAAAATGTATGTATTCGATATGCATAAAGCTCTTGAGGCCCATTACAAGAAATATGGCATTCGGCAAGCGTCATAACTTTGTAAGTTGAGCGCTTTGACTGTCTTGAGCGAAAGCAAACTGTTTACCGTCGATGGCACCATCGATGCGATCCATCGTGCGCCGGGCGTGGTCAATCTGCTGGAAGACATGCAGCGCGGCGCTCTATTCACAGGGGCAGTGGCTGCAGCCACCGACGGGCTGGCCAACTTTGCCGGGTCAACAGCCGTCGCCCTATACGATGGCGAAGATGTCGAGCATATTGCCATGCTGGTCAACGGTAAACTGGTCATTGGTACCTTTCAGTCTACGGAAGATTTAAACATTGGCGATCAAGTCAGATTGGTGGCGTCCTATGCGCCAGGGGATTCTTTGTTTGCGCATGCCATTCTTCGACTTGAAGATGCTTGGCTTTGGATGCCTTATATGCATGATGAGACAAGAAAGGGGATGGTCAGATATACAGTCAAAATATATTTCATTCTTATTATTTTTCTGGAATTGCTTCTGAATGGATTATTTTACGTATGGGGTGCACTCGAAAAATTTAACCAAGAAATGCGAGGCATACTTATATTTTTCGAGTTTGTAATTATGCCCGTGATAATCTATCTAAGCTCAAAAGATCTCATTGAAAAAGGTAAAATTGTTGAGGAGATATTCAAGGTATTGGGAGTTGCAAGATACAAAGATTTCAATGTCTCGAAATTTTCCGTAAAAAATCAGGATTTTCGCATTGAAAACACCCATCGGAAATATATTATCCACTTGGATAGAGCCTTGGCGGCCCACTACAAGAAATATGGCATTCGGCAAGTACCCTAACTTTGTAAGTTGAGCGCTTTGACTGCCTTGAGCGAAAGTAAACTGTTTACCATCGATGGCACCATCAATGCCATCCACCGCGCCCCGGGCGTGGTCAACCTGCTGGAAGACATGCAGCGTGGCGCAGTGTTCACTGGGGCGGTAGCCGCAGCCACCGACGGGCTGGCCAACTTTGCCGGGTCGACAGCCGTCGCCCTATACGATGGCGAAGATGTCGAGCATATTGCCATGCTGGTCAACAGTTGCCACGATAGTGCTGATCATTGCCATTTCATGGCTGGATGATACAGAACTGCAAAAATGGCTGGCACATTGTCGCTTTGGCAAAGAACGACATAAAGACCCATTTGCCAATACACAAGAGGAAAACGAGGCATTAGCCAGAGCCTTGGCAAGCACAATATGAACACTACTTCGACGACAGGGTTGCAAAAATTCACTGGGCGGCTGGAGAAACTGAGCTGTGAGCGTACCGACGAGAGCTTCGTCATGACCCCCGGCGAGCAGTCGGCCATGAGCGGTGTCGCGGTGGCGGCCGCCATGGTGGAAGCGGTCGGCCAAGCCGCCAGTACCGCCCTGGCCGCCAGCGACCCCAGCGAACCCGCCGACTGGGTCGAGTTCGAGCTGGACGGCAGGGCATTCAAGGGTTGGCTGTGGCGCTGCCCGTTTAGGACAGGGGATGAAGTCGAAGTCATTGCATCTAACGAAGGAGCATTCCACCGTGTGTATGCCGTGGCCCGCCCCAAAGACCGCTTGATTTCGCTGTATCCGCACTGCTCCCGCGGGCGGGTGGCGCATTGGTTAAACACACTTAAGATGTATTTGCTAGCCATATTGGCCGCGCCTATATTTACTGTCTGTGTAGAGTCTCTTGGAGCTGCAACTCGCGGATTAGGCGGAACACCACTGTTTGTAGTTGTGCTAGGAATAATAGGTTTACTTGCCCCATTTTCTTTTATCTTTGGCAAAAAAGGCCCTTTATTTGTAGTGTTTTTATGCTGCCTCCCCCTAATACTCCAATATCAGCCCTCAATTGATGCTGCATTCGGTGATCCAACCAGCCTAATGTACATAACCGCAATTGTTGGCGCTCTGTTCATTTTGCCCGCCCTGCATCTGAGTTGGAAATGGATGGAGTTCGTCCGGCTCGCTGAAGAGATCTTCCGCGCCTTCGGCTGGGACAACCCGACCCGCATCGATCTGGTGGCCCGTGCCAAAGCCACACCACTGGACTGCAAGGCCAGCAACGTCCGCGAATACGATATCGGGATGCATGACGTCACGACCGATGCCAATTATGGCAGCGGTTTTTTCCGTTACTAATCCCAGTGCGTGGCAGCGCTGACTTCAGACGAAACATGGATCAGACATCGACGACAGGATTGCAAAAATTCAGCGGGCGGCTGGCGAAACTGAGCTGCGAGCGTACCGACGAAAGCTTCGTCATGACCTCCGGCGAACAGTCCGCCATGGGCGGTGTCGCAGTGGCGGCCGCCATGGTGGAAGCGGTCGGCCAGGCGGCCACTACCGCCCTGGCCGCCAGCGACCCCAGCGAACCGGCCGACTGGGTCGAGTTCGAGCTGGACGGCAAGTCATTCAAGGGCTGGTTATGGCGCTGCCCGTTTAGGACAGGGGATGAAGTCGAGGTCGTTGCGGCAAACGAAGGCAGTTTTTACCGGGTCTATGCCGTGGCCCGCCCCAGCGACCGCTTGGTTGCGCTGTACCCGCACTGTTCCAGAGGACGGGTGGCGCATTGGTTGAATGCACTGAAGGTATTTTTGCTTGCCCTTCTGGGAACACCGCTTTATATAGGATGTATGCTATCGCTCGGCGAAGCGGCTTATGGCATTGAGGGGTGGCCGCTCTATGTCGTGGCACTAGGAGCGCTATTTTTGTTAGCCCCGCTTTCCTTCCTATTTTTTGGTAAAAAAGGGCCGCTATTTTTCATATTCCTAGGCTGGCTGCCGGTGATCTTGCAATATCAGCCAGCGGTAAAATCTCTATTTGGCGACCCCACCCGTTTGCTGGACATTACCGCCATTATTTTCGGCCTGTCCATTATTCCCGCCCTGCATCTGAGCTGGAAATGGATGGAGTTTGTCCGGCTCGCCGAAGAGATCTTTCGTGCCTTCGGCTGGGCCAACCCGACCCGCATCGATCTGGTGGCCCGCGCCAAAGCCACGCCACTGGACTGCAAGGCCAGCAATATCCCAGACGATGATTTCGAGAATGATGCCATTGTTACCGATCTGGATTATGGCTCGGGATTTTATCGTTATTGATCCCGGCATATGGCCTTGAACTCAGCCAGTCATTAAGCGGAACATGGATCAGTTATCGACGACAGGGTTGCAAAAATACAGCGGGCGGCTGACGAAGCTGAGCTGCGAGCGTACTGACGAAAGCTTCGTCATGACGCGTGACGAGCAATCCGCCATGGGCGGTGTCGCGGTGGCGGCCGCCATGGTGGAAGCAGTCGGCCAAGCCGCCAACACCGCCCTGGCCGCCAGCGACCCCAGCGAACCGGCCGACTGGGTCGAGTTCGAGCTGGACGGCAAATCATTCAAGGGCTGGTTATGGCGCTGCCCATTCAAGGCAGGGGACGAAGTCGAGGTCGTTGCGTCTAACGAAGGCAGTTTTTACCGGGTCTATGCCGTGGCCCGCCCCAAAGACCGTCTGGTTGCGTTGTACCCGCACTGCTCCCGCGGGCGGGTGGCGCATTGGATGAATGCGCTCAAGGTGTTTTTGCTTTTCATACTGTCAATACCGCTTTGTCTGGGGTGGATGTTCTCGCTCGCGGTAGCGACGAATAAAATAGGAGGCGAACCGCTCTCCATGGTGACATTAGGCGTGCTATTTTTATTGGCACCGCTTTTGTGGCTTTTTATTGGCAAAAAAGGGCCGCTCTTCATCTTGTTTCTGGGCTGGCTGCCCGTAATACTGCAATACCAACCATCAGTTGACATTGTTTTTGGTGACCCAACCTTTTTGCGAGATGTCACCGCTATCGTGGTCGCCCTGTCCATTGTCCCCGCCCTGCATCTGAGCTGGAAATGGATGGAGTTTGTCCGGCTCGCCGAAGAGATCTTTCGTGCCTTCGGCTGGGCCAACCCGACCCGCATCGATCTGGTGGCCCGCGCCAAAGCCACGCCACTGGACTGCAAGGCCAGCAATATCCCAGACGATGATTTCGAGAATGATGCCATTGTTACCGATCTGGATTATGGCTCGGGATTTTATCGTTATTGATCCCGGCATATGGCCTTGAACTCAGCCAGTCATTAAGCGGAACATGGATCAGACAGCGACGACAGGACTGAATAAATTCAGCGGACGGCTGGCGACGTCCCCGACTGGCACGAACCGCACCTGCTGCTACACAGCCCCAAAGGCAGCGCCAGCCAGAAAAACGCGGTCGCAGGTGCCGCCGCCGCACTCGGCCAGTATGGCCCTCTGGCCACCGCTGCCATGTACGATGGCGAGCGCACCGAGGACTTTGACTGTGCGATCAATGGCAAAGTGGTTTTTGGCAATCGTCTCGACAATTGCCACGCCAGCCATTACCCAGCATTGCTTTCATCCAACACGCGCTGGTTCGGTTCACCTGCAATTTCCGATGACAATTGACCTATGGAATCTTGTTTCTGAAGTTGTGTTCGAGTTGCCACCAGCAAAGCGTGGATGGCTTCATCCAGTTTGTTGATTGCCCCTTGTTTGTCCACCCACCAATCGGTTGACCAGACCCGCAGTAATGTCCAACCCAGTCCTGTCAGAATGCTGGCACGGACTTTGTCGCGGTCGCGGGCGGTCGCGGCGCTGTGGTAAGTGGCACCGTCGCATTCCACGCCCACCAGATAATCGCCGGGGCGATCTGGATGGACGATGCCGAGGTCGATGCGGAAGCGTGAGACACCGATTTGCGGGACAACCTGCCAACCCTTTTGTCGTAGGGCATTGGCAACGGCCTCTTCAAAGGGAGAGTCATAGCCGCCGACCGAGCCACGGACTGCTTCGGCCAAAGCGCGAGGGCCGCGTTGGGCAAATTCGAGGAAGTGCTTGAGATCATGCACCGCCCTGGCGCTGGTACGATTCAGATCGACCATACTCGGGTCGAATGAGGTGAATACCAGCAACTCTCGCCGTGCCCGGGTGATGGCCACATTCAGGCGGCGCCAGCCTCCTTCTCGGTTCAGTGGGCCGAAGTTCATCGACATGGTTGGCACACCGGGCTCTGTTGGGCCGTAACCCACGCCCAGCAGGATCAAGTCGCGTTCATCACCCTGTACCGTTTCCAGGTTCTTCACCACGACGGGCTCCGTCAGGCCCTCACCGAAAAAACGCTCCAGTTCTGGCAAGCGTTGACGTTCTTTATCCAACAGATCATTGATGAGTTGCTGTTGTTCTGCGTTGAAAGTGACAATACCCAAGGTATGGCCGGCGGCAACAAAAGCAGGGTCAGTCAGCCGTTTGACTACTTCATTTACCAATGCCTTGGCTTCAACGGCGTTGGTACGCCCTTTACCCTTGGCGTAGACCCCATCGACACGACGCCATTCCACGGCACTTTGACGGGTGATGGCCGCTGGGAAGGTAATGAGATTGCTTTCGTAATAACGGTGATTCGAGAAGGCAATCAGGCTTTCGTGGCGGCTGCGATAATGCCAGGTCAGGCTGTGGCTGGGTATGCCGGCAGCCAGACACTGGTCAAGGATGCTTTCCATGTCCTCTTCGATATCGTCATCACCTGCTGAGGTACCACGATTAAAAAAGCTGGTGGGGGGCATCTGGCGTGGGTCGCCCGCCACCACTACCTGCTTACCACGGGCAATGGAGCCGATCGCATCCCAAGGTGCAATTTGGGATGCTTCATCAAAGATCACAAGGTCAAACAACGCTTGATCTGGTGGCAGGTATTGGGCAATGGAAAGCGGGCTCATCAGCATGCATGGTGCCAACCTGGGCAGCGCATCACCCATTTCAGTAGCCAATTGCCGAATCGGCTTGTGACGACGCTGTTTTTGCAACTCGTGCTTGAGAATACCAAAGCCATCCTGCTTGCCTACTTCGTTCTTGGCTGGGATCAAGCCACACAATTTGGCACGGGTATACCTGACTGCCAATTGCGACAGACGGTCGTCCAGACGGCGGTAGGCTTCAATATCACTCATGTGCTCCACAGCAACAAATTGCCGCAGGATCGGATCAGCATCAATCTGCGTGGCAGCAAACCAGCGCGCATAGGCCACTTCAAATGTATCTTGCAGCTTGGCCGCTGGGATTACGCCGCGCTCCAATGCCACGACCAATGGGCTCAGTTGGCAAGCCAAGGCTTCCTGTCTCACGCGCTGCCAATCGCACCAAGCCTTCAAACGGCCTCCATGCTGGTGTACAGACTGGGCAACGGCATGTAACCGTGGCCAATCTTGCTGTAAGGTGGTATCCAGACCGGTCAATTCGACAAAACTGGCAACCTTGCTGGTCACGGTAGCAAATGCTTGGTCCAGCCGACCGACGATATGCGCAATCTGCCCATCAGCTGCCAACAATTCGTTGCCGTCAATCACCACACGGGCCAGTGCCTGACGAAGGCCCAGTAGTTGCTCCGGTGAGGTTGCCATGGTGCGAATGGCCAGTCGCAATTGTTCGGCCACTTTCACCGCCAAAGTCAAACGTGACACATCAGATGTGGTAGATGACCACCCAGGCAGGTTCGCCAGTTTGGCATTCAATGCATCCAACCCTTGTGCCATCAGTACCAATTGGCGCAATTTAGGTAGGTCGGCCGCGATATCAGGCAATACGGGCAAGCCAAGTTGGCTGGCTACTGACTGAGTCAGCTTCTTTTTGGCCCAGGTGGCAAAGAACCAGAATTTACCACTGGCTGCAGCCCAATCGGCTTCCAGCTTGGCTACATCCAGATGGCGACAGGTTTCAGGCGGATAGGTGACTGATAATGCCTGTACCATTTGGTGATAGTCCGCCAATTGTTTGAGTGCACCGTGGGCTGTCTCCAGCACCGCTGCCGCATCTGGCACAAATGCAACACTGAGATTGAGCCCGTGAGCCTGTGGCAGCTGACGGCCCAGTATCAGCAGTTGTTGAATAGCTGGGCCTTGCATCGGCACAGTCGGTAGCTTCAATTGGGTTTGCAGCTGTACCAATACCTGCTGCAAGGTCGCCAATGCAGTCAACAACGCTGGGGCCAGTGTCGTCATAGCGGCCTGCCAGGCATTCGACCATTCCGTACGGGTCAGCAACGCCAAACCAGTGGTATCCGTACCAAGCGCGGTGGCATTGAGTGCCAATCGACGTACCACATCCTGCAAGCGTTGCCAGGCAGCGTCGTCATGCACCGTGCCCTCGGGCCAATTCAACTGTGGCGTGCCAGTATCTGCATCGCGAATCACCCGGCCCATGGCTTGATGCAATGTCCAGCCATTTGGCCATACCTGATGCAGTCGGAAGACAAATTCGTTGAGGCGGGTACGCAAACGCTGAACTTCTGCAGCCTCTTTGGCCCAGACATCGGCCGACAAGGCATCGCGTGTATCCCAGGCACGCTCCAGCTGTTTCAGTACTTCGGTTTTGGAAGCCTTGCTGGAATGCAATTCCAAACAGAACTCCCCCAGGCCTTTTTCAGCCAGTCGGCGGTACACCACATTCAACGCTGCCATTTTTTCTGCCACAAACAACACACGCCGGCCCAAAGCCAGGTTATGTGCGATCATGTTGGCGATGGTTTGTGATTTACCTGTGCCAGGCGGGCCATCCAGTACGAAATCGTGGCCGCTGGCCGATGCCACTACAGCAGCCAGTTGTGACGAATCGGTCGGCAACGGTGTAAACAGTTCGGCTGGGATCGTGGTGTGATCAAGCCGGCTTGGTTGCGGAAATTCGCCCTGCGATGGGTAACTGCTGCCTTCACCATCCAGCAGGTGCTTCACCACCGGGTTGCGGGTCAGTTGCTCCACCCTGTCGGCCAGATCTTTCCACATCAGGTATTTGGCGAACGAGAAGGTACTCAGCGCCAATTCAGTGATCACTTCAAAACCTGGCAGATCACGGACTGCACGGCGTACGGTGGTCCAGATACCCTCTATATCAATCCCACTGTCGTCCCGAGGTAGTTCACCATCCAGCCCATGAATGATCAATTCGAAATCATGCCGCAGCAGCTCCAGCAAGGTCAGGTTGAAGCGTGGTTCATCTTCACCCAGGGTCATCACCACACCAGACAGGGCGCTTTTACGTTCCAGCTTGACTGGTAGCAGAATCAGCGGCGCGCGATAACTGCGGTTGTCATCCCCCAACTTTTTCCAGCGCAGGAAGCCCATCGCCAAAAACAAGGTATTGGCACCACCTTCGTCAATGTCGCTACGCGCCTTGCGGTAAAGGTCGACCAGTTGCGCATCCAGTTTGGCGGGCTCCATGGGCGACAATACTTCGCCACGACTCAAGGTCTCTTTTGCGTATTGTTCCAGCAGGTTTTCTTGATGCTGTTGGGTGTAGAGCGCTGCATCGCGTCCTGCTGCCGTTAGATCAGGTGGTGGCACAATCTTGATGCGCTTGCCGGCAGACAGCAGGTCTTCCAGTTGGGCAGGTTCAGGGCAGAGCAGCGAAACGGCTTTACTGCTATCCGATAAATGCAGCAGACGATTACGGGCTGTGAGGTCCAGCAGCTTACGCTGCCATAATGCCAATTTTCCTTTAGGCGAACCGACTGGGTTCACCACGTCCACATCAAAACCGGGCAGGCTGGGGGCAACCTCCAGCGCCGCTGGCAATGGAGTTGCCGTGGTTTCATCCTGTTCGGACCGAGCCAAGGTAACGGGCAACGGCAAAATACGCTGCATGCGGGCACGCCGAATATCCAACGCCAACACAAAGTCATCATCCTGCTGCAATTGACGCTGGGCTGCCGTAATCGCCTGGCTAAAGCCCGGTGGATGCGCCTGGGTGACCAACGTGGTTTCAAAAACCAGCAACTCTTTCAGATCAATCCGTTTACGGACGGCGGTAACGTCATCCGTAATCAATTGGGCGAACTCTTGCGGCTGTAGCCAAACCCCCGTCATTGCGTGGTCACCGGTCAATAACAGCAAGGGGTTCAGGCCAGCTTGTTCCAGTGCGGCCGCAAACAGCAATGCGCTATCCAGACACGTTGCCACCCGACTACCCAGAATGGTGCCAGGCGGGCGGACCTTCTGCCCGCTGCGCTCAAAACTGGCTGGCGGCAATACATAGCTGATCGCCATACCACTGACGGCCGTCCAGACAGCGGAAGCGAGTTCCCATACCCGGCTGCGAGACCCACTACGATACCCATCAATACCGTCTGGCTTACCTGCACGACGCAGGGCATCGGATGCATGTTTCAGTACCTGATCGACTGCTGGATCGTTCGGCATCGCGAATGCGGCCAGCAGCTCCGGCATGGTGTCCGCGCCGCCCCATTCGTAGCGGGCCAGAACTTGAGCAGATAGGGTGCTGAAAGCAATCAGGCGGTCATCCTTCATCAACTGCAATGAAATACGGCCATGGATGCATTCGGTCAGCTCGGCCAGATAGGCTGCGTTAAGCTGCACATCGCGATCTGTTACATGTAAGGTGGATTGACCGTTGAGGCGATCAATACACCACGTTTTAGGCGTCAGGAAGGGCGGATCGGCAGACAATGCCAGCACCACGTTCTCGATTGGCTGGTCGCCGCGGTGAACCAACTCCAGCTCTCGCAACACTGGGACTGCGTGCTGATGCGAGGCGAAGCCAATTTTTTCGGCAATGCTGCAACGAATCTCTACCGTCATGCTTGGTCCTTGTTACTACGCGCTATCATGGAGCTGACGATTGTAGCGATTGTTGGCGCGGTCAACACCTGTAAATCGTGTATTTACGGGGGTTTCAGGGCTTTTTTCGGTCGATTTCCGGCAGATTTACCGTGAGCAGCTAATCTTGCCCACTCAAAATCCACCCAGCTGCGGCAGGCCAGTCTGCTCCAGCGCAATGCCTTGGCCCCAAAGTCACCGCCCGAAGGTAGCTATACTGACCTCAATCCATCACAAGGACAGCTGACCATGCTTTACATCTTCAAATCCAAAGCCAGTGGTGACGTCATCATGCTTGATACCAATGGAAAGGAAATATTGAACCTGTTGGGCAAAGACCCGGAAGAGCGAAAAGGGATTTTCACCATTGAGCAATTACCGACAGCGATTTCGGTACTCAAGATGGCGATTCAAACTGACCATTCAAAACCCATAGATGAAGTCGAGGGGGAAGAAGACAACACGGACGATCAGGAAACAGAGCCCAAAACCAAACCCAGTGAACGAATCAAGCTGTATCAACGCGCCTTCCCATTGCTGGAAATGATGGAAAGGTCGCTGATTAAGCAAGTGCCGGTCACTTGGGGTGTTTAGAGCTACTAACAAAACCCTTCTGGCGTTGTTGTGCAAACTTGTCGTACTTTCGTACTGCCTTCGTTTGCACACCTAACCAGAATCACTTCGCTGGGTTTTGTTAGCGGCTCTTAACGTAGCTGCCAAGAATCCTGATGCTGCATTGTACCGCCTTGCCTCAGTCAGTTGACTGAATTAGGTTGGCCCCTTCATCACGTCACGGTTTCATCGTATTGAGCGGGTCAACATTAGGGTGGTCAATGTCACAATACAAAATACTGCGCCGCCATAAAAGGTCAGGGCATGACCGTAGCGATCCCATAACAAACCAGCCAGTACGCTGGCCAGCAACATTGCCACACCACTGACCAGATTGAACAACCCGAATGCGGTGCCACGTAGTTCAACAGGCGCCGCATCTGCCACCATTCTAGCCAACAGACCTTGGGTAATACCCATATGGATTCCCCAAAGTGCCACACCGCCCAATACCCATTGCCACGTATCCGCCAACGCCAGCAGCAGGTCCGCTGCAATCAGCACCATCAACCCCACAGCCAGTAGCCAAACATGGCTGACACGGTCGGATAGCTTGCCAAAAGGATAGGCCGCCAGCGCGTACACCACATTCATCGCCACCATCACCAACGGTACCAGTGCCGGTGCAATGCCACTGTGTTGTGCCCGCAACACCAAAAAAGCTTCACTGAAACGGGCCAATGTGAAGACTGCGCCGATTGCCACCACCCACCAATAGGTGCGACTGAGGCGACTTAAACAATCACGCTGAATTGGGTTGATGCGAGGCCCCTGATGTGACTTGTCAGGCTCTCGCAGGCCCATACACAACAGCGCCACGGCCATCAGCCCTGGTATGAACGCTACCCAGAACACCGCACGGAAATCCCCCGCCCATAACAACATCAATAATGTCGCCAACATTGGCCCGATACATGCCCCAACTGTGTCCAACGACTGCCGCAGTCCGTATGCCGCCCCTCGCTGTGCCTCGGACACCAGGTCTGCCACCATTGCATCTCGTGGTGCGCCGCGAATGCCCTTACCCACACGATCCAGCAAACGTGCGGTCAACACCATCCCAATGCCGGGTGCCATGGCAAACAACGGCTTGGTCAGCGCACCCATGGCATAACCCAACACAGCCAACCCTTTACGCTTGCCCAGATAATCACTCAACACACCGGAAAACACCTTCACCATCAGCGCCGTCGCTTCCGCCAACCCTTCCACCACCCCAACGGTCAAGGCGCTGACCCCCAGTGTCGCCACCATGAACATCGGCAATAAGCTGTGGATCATCTCTGACGAAATATCCATCAACATGCTGACCAAGCCGAGTATCCAGACACCACGGGGAATATGGCCAAGTGTGGTCGTTACCATGATGGCAGGTTTCACTGTGGCTCCTCGCTTTAGCACAAACGGCCAATAGGACACGCTTCAGCATAGGCATACCGTTTCAATCTGTTGATCCATTGATAGCCCGTGAAACAAAAGCGACCTGTTCAAACCCATGGGAGAACCTGACCAACATTGGTACCCAAGCGAGGCTTACCTAACCGCGCCAATCAGCGTGGTCGACGACATACCATTGCCAGCCCCCACAGGCCAACACCCAGCACCAGTACACTGTCGGGTTCCGGGATCGTGGTCAGTTGCAGGCGATATTGGGTACTCATGTTATGGCGGCCTGCATACAGATAATTCAAGCCGTCGTTGAGATCGTTCGCTTCACCAAGCAAGTTCAAGCTTGTCTGGCCGGCCTGTAATACGTCGAAACGCAGCGTCGCCAGGTATAGGTTGGGCGCCCCATCATTGACCCAGCCAGGGAACCGGGAAGCGCCAATATGGCCATCACCCAACCATGCACTGTCGTCATCCCAACTGGCGGCTGGCAAAAATTGCTGGAATCGCAGCATGTGACGATCAAATTCCAACTTGAAACCAAATGAAAGTAAGGTCTCGTTGGCTGTCAGTTGGTCAAATGGCCGATTTACATGCAACCTCAGGTCAACGGACTTACCTACCAATAATGGTCCGGTTGCCTCAATTTTGAGTAAAGCCGCATTGGCCAAACCACAATAGCCACATACCAAGGCCATGAAGAAAGGTTTGAATGTCACGAAGCGCCCCTGTTTGCGTTGATAAAGTACCTTCATTGCTTGCTGAACACTTCATACCAACTACGATAGTCGGCCTGGGTAATGCAGCTGTCCGTGTCAAAATTGGCCAGTGGCTGGTAACGTGATTGGCCTGCACAGCTACCCAGTGCGCTGCGCAACGTGTCTCGATCTGCAGCATCAACTCGCCCATCGGCGTTCACATCGCCCAGTTTGACAACCCGTAAATTCAGGCGCGGGGCGGCTTCTTCATAGCCATCATGCAGGAACAGCCCAAGAAAATAACCGCCCTCGCCCAATCCACCTAGCAGTTGGCTGCCTGCGCTGGCAGACAGATAGTTCCATTTCAATGAACTGTTAGTACCTGGAACCTGCCCCTGTCGATACACCCCAATCCAATGCTTGCTGCCTGCTGGTAAGCCTTGCCAATACAAAGTCAGGATTTCACCGACACGCATCTGACTGGTACTGGCAGTAAACGACACAACAGGTGTTGGGGTTGGAACAGGCACAGGTAATGGCGAAGGAGTAGCTTGTGCCTGGCCGTTGAGTACTGGGTCGGTGTAGTCCAACCCAGCACCTTCAAGATGGCCTGCCAGCCGACGCCAGTAGGTGCTGTTCCCTTCCAGCGTGACGCCCAGGTCATACCAGCCATAGCTATAACCCAATGCTCTGACAAAACTGCGGCTTTGCCCAGCGGGAACATCAATCATCAAGATGGCACGGTCACCATAGGCGTTGTCGGCCAGCTTGAAGCGGCAAGCCTGGGTACCTTGGTTGGTAAAAGTCAGCCGAATACTGGCATTAGCTGGTTCTTCTTGTAGCGTTACCTCCGTCTTGCGTGAGAAGCCATCCAACTGACCGCTGAATTCACGCGCAAACCCATTGTTGCTGAGCACGTGCAAATGGTACTGGTTGTCAGGCCAATTCCAGCTTTCCAGATCAATCCGCTTCCCAACCTCCACCGTGTAATGCCATGGCCCATCGCGACGCAGTAAGGAGTACACGATAAACGTCGCCGCCACATTGCCCGTATTAGCGAAACTGAGCCCATATTGACGAGCATCACCCATTGCGGCGCCATTGACTAATGATCGGTAGGGCAGTGGGCAAGCCCGTCGTGGCGGGGCATTGGCCACTGTTTCTTGCCGAGGCAGGGTTTGAACCGCAGGTGGCAAAGCATCGCGGCTCCCCCAATCTTTGAAATAGCTGGCGCTACGCGGCACGCTGTTCGGCCAGCTTGCATTCGGGTTGGCAAAATTGAAAAGGCTGGTCATGTCACCGCAGACTGCCCGGCGCCATGACGAGATCAACCCACATTCAACCTTACTGCGTGGCAATCCCTTACCTTGTACCAGCCATGTTTCCAACAAACGGATCAGCGAGGTGTGATCGAACAATTGTGAATTGATGCGACCACCCTTACTCCACGGTGATACCACCAGGGTTGGTACGCGTGGCCCCAAACCAATTGGTTCAGCATTGTTGTAAACCTCGCCTTGCAAGGCATTGGGTAAAGTGGTACGGCCTTGGCTGGCTTTCAGCGGCGGCATGGTGGCCGGCATATGGTCGAAAAAGCCATCATTCTCGTCATAGGTAATGATCAAAACGGTCTTCGACCACACCGCCGGGTTATCAACCAATGCGGCCAGCAAGCGTGCGGTGAAATGTTCACCTGCATTGGGGGTGCAGGATGGATGTTCGCAATATTCAGTCGGCGCGCAGATCCACGACACTTGTGGCAGCCGGCCTGATCGTACATCAGCCGCAAAATCGTCAATCAGCCATTGACCGGTTGTTCCAAGTGCATTACCTGCCGTTGATCCTGGCGACATGGCCCGGCCCCGTCGATAGTACGGTGACTCAGGAGGTAAACGCCGACCAGATGCATCAACCCGGAAGGCTTTGAAATACTGGAGATAGTTGTCACCATAGTTGTCCCACTCCTGATACACCTTCCAGCTGATACCATTGGCTTCCAGTACTTCTGCATAACTCTGCCATTCCAACCCCGTGGCCGCTCGGTTGTCATTGGCAATATCTGCATTGTAAGTACCATTGTTGACGTTATAGAGCCGGCTATCCTGCAAACCGGTGACATAACTGTTGGAATGCCCACTCAGGGCGTAGAGGCGATTGGGGTCAGTCGGCCCGAATACTGAGCAGTGATAGGCATCGCATACGGTAAACGCATCAGCCAATGCATAGTAGAACGGCAGATCGGCACGGTTGAAATAACCCATACAACGCGCGCTTTTACGTTTGACCCAGACATTCCAATCCTTCCAGGCTGCTTCGGTCCCCTTCCAGGAATGATCCAACCCAACCTTCAATGCATTGGTGTTACGTACATCAAAGTGATACGGCAATACATGACCATTGCCGCCAGGTTGATACCAGACGGATTGACCGGATGGCAGTGAAATCGCCCGCGGATCATTGAAACCACGCACCCCGGCCGACGTGCCAAAGTAGTGATCGAAAGACCGGTTCTCCTGCATCAGGAAAACAATATGCTCCACATCCCCAAGCCCTCCTGAGCCCTGATGAGCAGGTGTCGCCAAGGCACGAGCAATGGTCTGGGAGAAGCTCGGGACTGTTACCAATCCTGCAGCGCCAGCAGCAATAAAACTTCTACGAGAGGGATTTTCCAGCGACATATCACTTGCCCCATCCGGAATAAAACCGGCATTTTCACGGAACAAGAAGTCAGCAAGATGACAGGCAACCATTGCCCGTTAAGCATGGCACGTTGCGATCTCTTGGAACGATCATCGGAAACGTGCCACATAGCTGGATGACCAGCCCGATTCAGCCTATCTGTCATGGCGAATCGAGCAAAGTCTGGTATTTGAATTACACGTCGTCCTGGTTAACGTGGGGCAACAACGGACTTATTCACCACCCAAGGCCATTTGCAGCAACAAATCCAGGTGCACGACAGCATCACCTTTGTCCAGATGATCCACATCAGCGACCCCACCCAGCGCCAATGCCGGGGTATAGAAATAGATTTGCCCGTCAGCCAATGGCCCAAGCCGACCCACTGCTTGATTGAAGAATCCACGCTCCAACAGGCTCTCGATCGCCTCACCATCACACAGCGTGTCATTGAAGAAGGCATCCAGGGACCAATCCAGTACATTTCCATTGCGGTAATGCGGATCAAGCACTGCCACATCTTCATCGCCATCGTCACTCAAGCGCCGGTAATAGAACACTCGGCCGAATGCCGAGATGGCAATTGGCAATCGATCACCTTCATCTTCTTCCCGCATCAACCAGCCGCATAACAACGCTCGATACTCATCTGGATTGATCAATTGAATCAGGCCATCACCATAACGCCCCAAACCAACTTTGGCCCATAGCTCCAGCAAACTATCCGGTAACAGACCGCGGTACGCGTTGATCAATACGGAATCGACGGGTTGAACAGTTTTATCGGGCTGAAACGTGTCGACAAAATTTTGCAGGGTAATGGACAACATTAAGAGATATCCCCATTTCTAAGGCAGGATTTCACTTCCTAAAAAGAATACTGGCCCGATTTTTCAACCGAGCCAGTCATCTTGATCAACCTACCAAATTGGCGCTTTCTGTCACACCAGCATGATGGGCCTGCTGATCCGCGTGGTAACTACTGCGGACCATTGCGCCCACGGCCGCGTGCTTGAAGCCCATGGCGTAGGCCTGTTCCTCAAACCATTTGAAACGATCCGGGTGCATGTAGCGCAATACCGGCAGGTGGCCATTGGATGGTTGCAGGTACTGGCCCAGTGTCAGCATGTCGATATCGTGTTCACGCATGTCACGCATGACTTGCAGGATTTCGTCGTCCTCTTCACCCAAGCCGACCATGATGCCGGACTTGGTCGGGATGCCTGGGTAACGGGCTTTGAACTCTTTCAGCAGTTTGAGCGAATGAGCATAGTCAGAACCGGGGCGGGCCGCCTTATACAAGCGGGGCACGGTTTCCAGATTGTGGTTCATCACATCCGGCAACCCATTACCAAAGATTTCCAGTGCGGTGTCCAGGCGGCCACGGAAATCCGGTACCAGCACTTCGATGGTGGTCTTGGGACTCAACTCGCGAGTCTTGGTGATGCAATCCACAAAATGCTGAGCACCACCATCACGCAGGTCATCGCGGTCAACAGAGGTGATCACAACATAGTTCAGCTTGAGCGCGGCAATGGTTTCCGCCAAGTGCTGGGGTTCTTCCTGATCCAGCGGCTGCGGACGGCCATGGCCGACATCACAGAAGGGACAGCGCCGGGTACAGATGTCCCCCATGATCATGAAGGTGGCCGTGCCTTTACCGAAACATTCGCCAATGTTCGGACAGCTGGCCTCTTCACAGACAGTATGCAGTTTTTGCTCGCGCAGGATCTGTTTGATCTCATAGAAACGGGTGCTGGACGGCGAACGAACGCGAATCCAGTCTGGCTTGGGCAGCTTTTGTTCGAGCGGGACGATCTTGATGGGGATACGCGCTGTCTTGTCGGCACCCTTGAGTTTCACTTTTTCGGCTTGATCAGTCATCACAGTTCCTGTGCTTGTGGCACGATGTTGCATTCAAGATGGCGAGCCAATTGGTTTGCCACTTCGTCGATCGGGAGAGAAATTCCCTGATCTTTCAATTGAGTAATCGGCATGTTGGCATAGCCGCATGGATTAATCCAGCCAAAGGGTGTCAAATCCATGTCCACATTCAATGCCAGGCCGTGGTAACAACAGCCGTTCTTGATTCGGAGTCCCAGCGAGGCAATCTTGGCGCCGTCCACATACACACCGGGCGCATCTTCGCGGCCGTAGGCCGTTACGCCATGGTCAGCCAGGAAATCAATGATGGATTGCTCCATCCGCCGTACCAGCTCCCGCACGCCGTACCCCAACCTGCGTACATCCAGCAACAGATAACCCACCAGCTGGCCAGGCCCATGGTAGGTGATCTGCCCACCACGTTCGGTACGTACGACTGGAATGTCCGTGGCCTGCAACAGGTGCTCTGGTTTGCCGGCGAGCCCCAAGGTATAGGTAGGGGGATGTTGTAACAGCCACAATTCGTCCTGTGTATCGGCATCGCGCGTCAATGTGAGCGATTCCATGGACTGTACCGTCGACTCATAGGGCACCAGGCCCAAGCGCTTGACCTGCCACGACATCAGTTCGACTCTTTCAAATTCAGGCACAGCAATGGTAGCTTGCGGTCGTCACCCAATACCGGGCGATCGACCCACCCTATCAAGACAGCACCGATATGCTCATAAAAGCCGCGTGCATAAGGGTCTGATTCGATCAGCATACGTTCCAGCCCTTTGACACGTGCACTGGCAATAGCCGCATCAATCAACATGCGACCCCAGCCCTTGCCCATATATGTCGGCAATAACCAGCAATCCACCAGGTTGGCATGATCTGCTTCGAACGTCAGACCAATCAATCCGATTACCTCATCACCCAACTGCAACGCGTGATAACAGCCACTGACGATCTGCTCGGCACTGATCGTCAGTTGCGGCCGCCATACATGTAGCCATTGCTGCGGATAACCCCAATGCGCTTTAGCGGCCTGTGCAACCAGACTGAATGCAGCGGCATCTTCCACGATTGCGGGACGTACAAACGGCAAGCTGCTCAGAATACCACCTTAACCATTGGGTGCCCGGTGAATGCCAGATACAGGGCATCCAGTTGTTGTTTCGATGTGGCGTTAATGGTAACGGTCACAGACAGATAGTTGCCATTCTTGCTTACCCTCATCTCCAGATCTGTCGATTCGAAATCAGGTGCATGTTGGCGAGTGATGTCGTGAATGGTTTGTGCGAAATCGTCGGTGCGCACACCCATGACTTTGATCGGGAACCGACATGGGAACTCAATCAAGGTTTCCTGCTGCTGACTCATGCGTCACCTCCTTGACGTAAAACCGAGTCTTTATAGGCTTGATACAGCGCATCCATCTGCGCATTCATCGGCCCAGGCCTACCATCACCAACCGGAAAACCGTCCAGCGTCGTGATGGCCAACACTTCCTTGGTTGATGAGGTCATCCATAACTCATCAGCGGCACGCACTTCTGCCTCGCTGATCAGGCGAACCTCATGTGGCACCTGATGACGGTGAGCCAGTTCCAGCACAAGATCGTAGGTGATACCAGACAGCATCAGATTCGATTTGGGTGGTGCCAGCAGCACGCCATTCTTCACCACAAAAATGTTACTCGCCGCCCCTTCGGTCAACATGCCATCACGCAGCAATACCGATTCAGCACACCCTGCCGCAATCGCTTCATTACGTAACAATACATTGGCAAGCAATGCGATTGATTTGATATCACAACGCAGCCAGCGAAAATCTTCTTTGGTAATGGCACTGACACCTTTTGCCTTGGTTTGGGCATCTGGGGTAATCAACGGCATTGGGTAGATCAACACAGTGGGCGTTGCTGAAGGCGGGAACGGAAAATCACGGTTCGGTCCAGCACCACGTGTTACCTGTAGGTAGACCGACTGATCATCGAACGGCTGCCGGGCGATCGCTTCGCGTACCAGTTCACGCCAAGCATCCCGTGCATATGGGTTGGCGAGCTTGACTGACGCCAAACTGGCTTCCAGTCTACTCAAATGTTCATCCAGCCGAAACGGGTGTCGGGAATAAACCGGGATGACTTCATATACCCCGTCACCAAACAAAAAGCCTCGGTCAAGAACGGAAACCTGCGCCTGTTCAAGTACCTGCCATTGGCCATTGAGATAAATCATGAGCGAGTATGTTCAGAAATTGGATTGGCTATCTTTAAATTGTACCGACATTCAGTAATATCAAGCCATTCTAATATTGCTATCGGCTGGCCTATTCAGCACATCCTCAGCACCCGGTTTGTATTCAAACATGAGACCCCGCCTTGTCTTGGCCAGTTGAAAACCTTGTTGCTGATAAAACAGCTGGGCGGCTGTACGATGCACCCCAGATTTTACGGATATCTGCTTCAAATCTTGTTGCAACACCCAAGCTTTGATGCGTATCACCAGCTCCCGGGCTACACCACGACAGCGCCGTGCCTCATCTACCACCAAGCCAGTGATTTCGGCACGCATTGGCACCTCAAGATAAACATGGCGCTCAACTGCTGCCCAGCCAATTACTTGCTCGTCCACCTCAGCAACCCAAACAGCACGAAACGGGTCATGCTGCCATCACCTGCAAATTGGTTGCCATAACAGCCTGCTCAATCGGATAACCCAATTGTGCTGACAACTCGGCCAGTCTGGGTACATCCGCCAATGCACCATCACGAACGAAACACCATGACATGCCAGGCTCCAAAAAGCGAAACCCGCCCATGCCTTACCGACAGGGGCGGGTCAAATGGCGCGACTACTTGAACATCAGGCGCAAGCTATCCCAGGCCCGGCCCACGAAGCCGGCTTGAGGTACGCTGCTCAATGCCACCACAGGGTATTCACCCAGTGACTTGCCATCAAGCGTCAGCGAAATCTTGCCGACACGTTGACCCGCAGCAACCGGTGCTACCATCGGTTGCTGTGTGGTGATACTGGCCTTGATCCGACTGGCAGCCCCCTTGGGCAACGACAAATACAAATCGCTACGGAAGCCAACTGCAACATTGTCTGACGTACCCTTCCAGACCTGGATCTGTTGTAAAGCCTGATTGGCGCCATATAGTTTCGGCGTATCGTAGAACTGCAAGCCCCAATTCAACAGCTTTGAGGACTCGGTCGCCCGTACGTTCTCGTTGGCTGCACCCAATACCACTGAGATCACCCGGCGGCCCTCACGTTTGGCTGATGCAATCAGGCAAAAACCAGCACTATCGGTATGGCCTGTCTTCATGCCATCTATGTTCGGATCACGCCATAGCAGCAGGTTGCGGTTAGGCTGCTTGATCTTGTTATAGGTGTATTCCTTTTGAGAATAGATTGGATAGAACTCTGGAAAATCACGAATGATTGCACTGGCTAGAATCCCCAGATCACGCGCCGTCGTGTAATGCTCCGGGTGAGGTAGACCGGTGGAATTCATGAAACGCGTATTGGCCATACCCAACCGCTGTGCTTCTTTGTTCATCAACTGAGCAAACACATCTTCGCTGCCGGCAATAGCTTCGGCCAACGCGATGCAGGCATCGTTGCCTGACTGGATGATCATGCCATGAACCAGTTCGTTCACTGTGACAGGAATCTTCGGGTCGATGAACATCACCGAGCCCTCTTTCTTATACGCGGCGTTGGAAACCGGGATGACCTGATCCAGCTTGAGCGTGCCTTGTTTGACTGCCTTGAAGGTCAAATAGGCAGTCATCAACTTGGTCAGGCTGGCCGGTTCGATACGCTTGGCTTCATCTCGTGCTGCCAGCGTCTGCCCACTATAGTAATCAGTCAGCAGATAAGCCTTGGCGGCAATTTCGGGAACCGGTGGAATCAATAGTGTATTCGCACTGGCAACGTGGGCGGCGCCGGCAAGGCAGGCGAACGCCAGGACAACTTTCTGGAATGCGTTCATGGACAACTTGAGTAATGTAAGTGCCGAAGCGGAAAAAGGGAATTATAGCGGAAGCAACCTGCAGACAGTTGTCGGGTTGACGACAGACCTTGGCACGTTACAAACCAAAGCATGTGACCCTAACAAGCAAACATTTGTTCCAGCAACCAAATCATCTAATTGGATTGCTGGAAATGGAATGCTATAACCAGATTGAACCACTTAATCAAAATCATATATAACAACAAGCAGCTCCACCATTGGTAACGCGCCGCCAAATGAGGAGGCCAGCATGCGTTTCATTCAGCAACACCTGAACAAGTTGTCGTTATCCCACACTTTTGTACTGGTCGGGGCCGTCATCCTGCTGGCAATGTCTTACATTTCCACATCTTTATATAAAACCTCACAAACCAATATTGAATTTTCTGCTCTGGAACGGGTTGGCACTCGCTACATTGAACCGATTCCCAGACTATTGACGCAATTTGCGGCCTATCGACACGCTGCTCAGCCCGATCTGGGTAATACCATCAATCAAGGCCTGACGGCCCTTCAGACCCATCAGCAGCAAGCTGGCAAACAGTTGAACACAGATGGTACCTGGCAATCACTCAAGGAAAGCTGGCCGACCAAGGGCCAGTCCGAAGAACCCACTACGCATACGATGGCATTGATGGGTGCGGCTTGTGACAACTCCAATCTCACATTGGACCCGGACATCGACAGCTATTACCTGATGGATAATGTCTGCGCCAGGTTACCCACGATGATCACCTTGCTCGGCGAACAGTACCGACTGGCCAGTATCGCGTTGACTACCAAGCAATTGGACGCAACGGCAAAAACCCGCTTGATCGAGCTGAAACCGCTGCTGCGCAACGCGCAGGATGCCATGCAGACCAACTTCAGCAAGGTATTTGCCTATAACAAGGATCTGGCAACCGTCTTTGGTGATACGACCTCGACGCTTGCACAGCGTCAGAACCAGTTCAGTGAACTGATCCAGGTTTCTGTTCTAGGGGAGCAACTGGATGCGGCACCTGCCAACCTGCAACGTGACTTCGAGCAATTGCAATCGCTAACCCTGCAGCTGACAGAGACAACGCTCAAGCAACTGGATGCCCTATTGCTTACCCGCATCCAACGCCTGCAAACTGACAGGAACATCCACGTTGGCATTGCAGTACTGGCAATTGTTGTCACTCTGGTGCTGTTTGTAGCGATGTATCGATCGCTGATTGCTCAGCTTGGCGGCGAGCCACGCTATGCAGCACAGATCGTAAGTGATATCACAGCCGGACGGCTGGATACGCCCATCGACCTTAGGCCTGATGATCAGTCCAGCTTGCTGGCCAGTATGACCATCATGCAAAAGCGGTTACGCGATTTTGTCGACCAAACCCTGGCAGCTTGCGACCAATTGGCACAGTCGGCCGATCAATTAGCCAGTACTACCCACAGTATTTCTGCGGCGTCGCATACCCAATCGGAAGCAGCCGGCTCGGTAGCCGCAGCCACCGAACAGCTGGTCACCAGTATTGCACACAGTGCGGAATATGCCGATCAGGCCCAAACCTTGAGTAAGGATGCGGTCAATGCCACCGATACAGGCAACGAGGTGATTGGCAATGCGGTTCGCACCATGCATACCATTTCCTCGGTAGTCAACGATGCAAATGCTGCCATTCAACAACTGACCTCGCAATCCGAGGAAATTGGTAAGGTAGTGGCGGTCATCCGCGAAGTGGCCGATCAGACCA
Organism: Chitinivorax sp. B; assembly: GCF_005503445.1. Classification (NCBI taxonomy): domain Bacteria; kingdom Pseudomonadati; phylum Pseudomonadota; class Betaproteobacteria; genus Chitinivorax; species Chitinivorax sp. B. The sequence goes on from NZ_SCOH01000026.1 coordinate 28,337, forward strand.
ACCTGCTGGCCTTGAACGCTTCCATTGAAGCAGCCCGTGCAGGCGAAATGGGTCGGGGCTTCGCGGTCGTGGCCGATGAGGTCCGAAAGCTGGCGGAACGGACAACCGTTGCCACAGCTGAAATCAACCGCATGGTCGGCAATATCCAGCGTGGGACACGAGAAGTATCTGCCAGCATGGAACGAGAAGTCTCCGAGGTCAATCTGGGCGTAGCCCATGCCGGTAAGGCAGGGGATGCCATTGTTTCAATCCGGGATATGTCTGGCCAGTCAGCCCGGGTGATTTGCGAGATTGCAGATGCGCTACGGGAGCAACAGGCCGCAAGTACAGCGGTCGCCAAGCACATTGAGAAAATTGCCAATATGGCCGAAGAGAATTCGACTGCGGTTCAACGCTCAGTCTCAGCCACTAGTGATCTCAATCAATTGGCGCAACGGCTGCGGCAAACTGTCTCGTTTTTCAAGATTCGGCTGCCCTGACAAGAAAAAAGGCCGGCATGAAGCCGGCCACAAATGGGAGGAAGCAACCGGCGCTGAGTCCACGATACACCGACCATTGATCGATATGCCGCAGAGGGAGACAGAGAGAAGCGCCGGGTCCGTTTGGCAATCACATTGCTGCGGACTAGCAATGCTATCAACCCAGGCGGACAAGCCTGTTTACTGAATCAACCCGATCAGTCGTCCCAATCGTGCCGATGATGTTTCCAGTGACCGTGACCATTGCCATGATGATGTCTATGGCGACCATGCCCCCAGTGGCGGTACGGTCTGCCTCGATCATCCACCACCCAGACATGGCGTGGTCGTTCCGGTACCACGACAATGCGCTCGCGAGGTTCCGGATAGTAGTAACGAACAGGGCGATCCACATAGATGATCTCTCGCTCACGCACGACTTCACGTCGTCGTGTTTCGCGTGAACCAATTGCAGCACCCGTTGCGCCACCAATGGCCGCACCTACGATGGCGCCGTGGCGTCCATCGACCCGATCGCCAATGGCTGCGCCCAACGCTCCGCCTACAGTCGCACCAATGACGGCACGTTCGTCGAATCGGTCAGCGTGTGCTTGGGGTGTACCCAGCGCCAAGATCAAGCCCAAGCCGACCAGGCTGAATTTGATGATGTGCATGATGTTCCCCCTTGGCAGGGCTACCCATGAAAGGTAGCGTGACTTGGTGAGTTGACCTTGCTGGCAGACTGTCCGATGACGATCCGCACACAAAGTGCTGCTGTTGAGGCGGAGTATGGCGCCTGCATACTGAACCAAAGCTGAATCGTGTAGCTGGGCACTGCAACGACAGTTGTAACAATACGTAAACATGCATGGATCTTGTCTGGCATGGCTGATTCGAACCTTGCAGAAATCGAATAAAATTGCAGCTTCAATCTGGATCTCCATCATGCAATCCCTATCCCGACCCGTTACCAGCAATCAATCCGGCCCGCATGACAAGCTGGCTGACCTTGTCAACCGACACGTGACTAGTCGTTTTCTCAAACCCATCACTGATTACAATCGCCGAGCATTCGAAGACAGTCTGCAAGGTTGGGACCGTCAGATGCCTTTGATACTGGATGCCGGTTGTGGTGTTGGTTGGTCAACCATTCAGTTGGCGCGCGCCTTTCCGGATCATTGGGTGATCGGTGTGGATCAGTCGGAAGACCGTATCACACGGCAGAAGACAATCATGGGGGAGGTACTACCGGACAATTTTGTTTGCGTTCGAGCCGATCTGGTGGATTTCTGGCGGCTCTGGTTCGATGCACAACTACCGTTGGCAAGGCATTATCTGCTTTACCAGAATCCCTGGCCCAAAGCAGAACATGTGGGCCGGCGCTGGCATGGTCACCCAATATGGCCAACGCTACTAGGTTTGGGTGGCATCCTGGAGTGCCGCAGCAACTGGCGAATTTACGTTGAAGAGCTGGCATTGGCCGTCAACATGTTGACGGGTCGGCAGGCTGCCATTGAGTCATGGCAGCCCACCCAGTTTCTGACTCCGTTCGAGCGGAAGTATCACCTGTCCGGGCAAATGTTATGGCGTTATGTAGTGACGCTAGAGGGACGTCAGGATTTGCACCGCATTGGATGACAATCACGTCAATGTGACTCAGTCCTCTTTGACCAATTGGAATTGCTCACCACCCGCGGCCAGATCCAGCACCATCTCGACGCCTTCTGCATCATCACAGTCGACTACCAGCGATTCGTTACCCTGTGTCGCCGAAATGGGCAGCTGGATGGCAAAACCACTATCCAGAATAATCTGCAACAGCATGCCAGTGGACAATAAACCTGCCGTCACTTTGCCAGTCATGATGACCGATCGACCATCTTCATGTGCCAAGGCATGCGTGCATTGAAAAGACCCGGCCATCGTGTCTATTACACCTCAGTCGAATTGCTTTGCCAGCAGTGCTGCCACCAGATCACCGATTGGCACATTACGTTCCGTGGCCATTGCCTGTAACTTTTTCACCAGATCGCCGGGCAGCTTCACGGCAAAGGGCACCAAGCCGGCTGCCTGATCCAGTCGCCGTTGCTCGCGGCGATCAGGGATGGCTGCAGAATCTGCACCAAAGCGGCTGGGGGCCGTACTCTTGGCCAGCTTGTCATTGATCTTCAAACCACGATTCTTTTCCAGATCAGTACGTTTCATCGCTCAAATACTTTCGTCAACAAAATTGACCGCGATTGTACGCGCTTGTCTGCCAGTTCCAAACTGGAATACTGACCCACCACCCCCGCCAATAACACCCTGAATACATATTGCCTTCAAGGTATGGGCTATGTTTAAACCTAGTCTTCAACCCGCCTCCGTGAAACTTGGAAGACAGCTTGCCATGCGAGCTCAACAATAAAGCAATTCGATCGCACCGTTGGAGCCTTACTGATGTTTGTGCCCAGTATGTTGACCGTTACCATCATCACTTTAAGTGTACTTTTGGCTTATCTTGGCCGAAGGGCATTGGTGAGGCGTCGCACCAATCAATCACTTGACGGTCCAACAAGACTCAGAATCAGTACTGAGGCCAGAATGCAAGCAATCGTCCAGACTGCGGTGGATGCCATCGTGACGATGGACGAACAAGGTTGCATCATGGATTTCAATCCGGGTGCCGAACGGATGTTCGGATACCGTGCGCAGGAGGTAATTGGTCGCGACGTTTCCTGTCTGATGCCAGAACCTGAAACTAGTCATCATCCGGAATATGTCAAGCGGTATTTGCGTGGCGCGCCCCCCGCCATTATTGGAAAAGGGCGAAATGTCACGGCGAAGCGCAGCAATGGGGAATGCTTCCCAGCCCATCTATCAATCGGCGAAGCCTCGCTTGAACATGGTCGCCTGTTCATTGGCATCATGCGGGATATGACGCAGCATTGGCAACTGGAGCAGGAGCTGTTGCAGCACCGGGATCATTTGCAGTCATTGGTAACCGATCGTACTCAAGAGCTGGCCACCGCCAATGCCAACTTGAAAGCTGAAGTAGCGGAGCGTCAGCACAGAGAACAGTTGATACAGAATTACGCGGAACGGATACAGGATCTGTACAACCATGCACCTTGCGGCTATCACTCACTGGCGGCGGATGGCACGATCATCAAGATCAATGATACCGAATTGCAATGGCTGGGTTATTCCCGACTGGAAGTTGAAGGAAGAATGAATTTTCTCGACCTGTTGCAACCTGACTGCGCCACCAATTTCCAGACCAGTTTTTCCCAACTCAAGCAACAAGGCCAAATCACCGATATCGAATTCAACCTGAAATGCAAAGACGGGGCGTCACTACCAGCGCTGGTCCGTGCCAGCAGTGTACGTGACCATGACGGTGAGTTCGTCTATTCCCGGACAACGGTATTCGATATACGCCAACGCAAGCATTTCGAAAACATCCTGTTTGAAGAAAAAGAGCGGCTACAGGTTATTTTGCAAGCAATTACCGATGGCGTCATCTACACCAATGAAGCCCATATCATTCAATTCGTCAATCGGTCGGCAGAAGCCTTAATCGACCTTGCGGCAACCGAAATGGTCAATCAACCATTGCCGGCTATCCTGACATTGTTGGATGACACCACGCAGCAACGGCTGGATGTAATAGCACAGCTTCCAGTCGATCCGACCTGCCAGCCTGCCCGAGCCAAGCCAGCCTTGTTGAAGAAACGCGTTGGACAACTGATCGCCATCGATTTCACAAGCGAACTCACACGTAAGGCCAGCGGTACCTCAGGTGGCATAGTCATCGTGCTGCATGATGCAACGGAAGAGCGGAAACGCACCAAACAGTTGTCCTTTGAAGCCTCGCACGATGCATTGACAGGTTTGCCGAATCGATCCCTGTTCAATCACCTGCTGCGGCACCAGATAGAACACGCGCAGCGCCACCATGAGACCTTCGGCCTGCTGTTCCTGGATCTGGATGGTTTCAAGCCCGTGAACGACACGTTGGGCCATCATGCCGGGGATATCCTGCTATGCATGGTGGCTAGCCGTCTCAGCCAATGTGTTCGAAGTGAAGATGCGGTGGCACGTTACAGCGGCGATGAATTCACCGTGATTCTCAACAGTGATAACGCCCAACAGGATTGCGCATTTGTCGCCGAACGGATACTGAAAGCACTGAATGAGCGGTTCCAGATTGACGACAAGGACACCCATATCAGCGCCAGTATTGGCATCAGCCTGTTTCCAGTCGATGCCATTACCATCGAGACACTGATAGAGATGGCAGATCAAGCAATGTACCGCGCGAAAAAAATGGGGGGCAATCAGTATGTTTTCAGCGCTGCCAACGCGAATTCAAAAGTACTGTCATGACCGGGTTTGTCTATGTAACCAATCTTGCCTCAGCGAACAGATGGTCGGAACGAATCACCCAGTCCTTGCAATGGCCCAAGTGGGTTAGTCTGCTCCTCGTGGCGGCGAATCGTCGGTGTTCCGCCACTGTCCTTGTACACTACCTTCCCATCGACCATAACGATCATGCCGGTGAAGTGCCAACCTTGCACATCGACCTTGCGCTTGAAGCCCAGGAAATCCACCGCGAAATTTCCCACCCGTTTGCGATCTTCACGCAGAAAGTCCACCTTGTAAGCAACACAGCGCTGTTTCGCCATCAGACAATCCCGTACCCCCGCATCCAATTGGCCAGATTCAGATACCCCCAATGGCACAAATCGAGCAATCACATCAGCATAGCCAACCACGGTAATATTGGGCTCGGCTTCCGGGTGCAGACCCATTTGCTTCAGTTCCGCAATCTCGGTGACATAGGGGGTGATGGCTGCGAACTGCTCGGATAGCTGTTCATATGTCTGCCATCTGACCTTCGGGTCGGCCTCCCAAGAGGGCAACATACTGGCGCAACCAGATAACAATCCGCCAAATAATCCAAAGATGGAAATAAGTTTGAGACGCATGCTTGCATCCAAAATAAGGCGTTGACCTGGCATGCCTGAATACCTTGCCCATTGCCGAATGGATCACTGTAATTCAATGGTCTGCAGATAATCAGGCACCAGACAACGCCAATGCTTCTGTTCCTCGATATGGTGTCGTAATGCATCAGCCGCAACAGGCTCGCCATGCGTGATGAATACGGTATTCGGCGGTCGGACAAAACTGCCCAACCAGTCCATGATTTCAGTGTAGTCCGCATGGGCGGACAAGTTGGAAAGCAGTTCAACGTCTGCCTTGATCGAAACATACTCGCCATGAATCTTGACGCTTTCCGCTCCACCCAACATTGCCGCGCCACGTGTGCCTGCTGCCTGAAAACCACAAAACAGGATGGTATTACGATGATCAGGTGCGAACGATTTGATGTGATGCACGACACGCCCCCCAGTCGCCATACCACTACCCGCCAGAATCACCATGGGCCCGCTCTGCGCCGTCAGTTGTTTGGATTCGTCCACGTTGGTGACCACACGTGCCGTCTTGCACATCGCTTCACATTGCCCCCGCGTCAGTCGATGCTCACCTGGATGTTGCTGAAAGATACGTGTCGCCTCTGCAGCCATCGGGCTATCCAAATAGACTGGAAGGTAGGGAATAGTCTGGCTGATCCTGAGTTGGTGGAGATAGTAAAGAATGGCCTGTGCGCGCCCTACTGAAAATACCGGGATGATCACTGCGCCGCCGCGTGCGGCCGTACGGCGGATAACCTCCGCCAGCTTGATAGTCGGGTCGGCGGGATCGTGCCGACGATCACCATAGGTGGACTCCAATACCAGATAATCGGCTTGGTCGACACGACGTGGCGCAATCATGACCTGGTCACGCATTCGTCCCAGATCTCCCGAAAACAGCAATATCTTGCCAGCATGAGACAATCGCACCATGGATGCGCCCAATATATGGCCCGCCGGTATCAACCGGAATGTCAAATCCTCACCTAGTTCGATATCCTGATCATAGGCATGCGACACCAGCATCGACAGTGCCTGTTCAGCATCCTCCCGGGTATACAAGGGCAGCGCTGGTTCGTGTTTGGAGAAATGATGCCGATTGGCATACTCCGCTTCGGCTTCCTGTAAATGTGCCGCATCGCGCAACAGGATTCCACACAGGTCGCGTGTGGCATGGCTGCAATGTACCTTGCCAGTGAATCCCTGTTTGACCAACAGCGGTAAGTAGCCACTATGGTCGATGTGGGCATGAGTCAGCACCACTGAATCAATACTGGCCGCATCAACTGGCAGTGGCGCCCAATTGCGCAAACGCAGGTATTTCAGGCCCTGAAATAAACCACAATCTACCAGTACGCGCTGTGTCTCAGTCCTCACCAAATACTTGGAGCCGGTGACCGTACCGGTGGCCCCGAGGAAAGTCAGCTGCATCATGAGGATGGGCTCCTTTGGACAAAGGCAGTATCAACCATCAGCCACGCCGATAGATCAGATGATAGACCAAGGCCACCAGCACGCTGCCACCCACGAGATTGCCGGCGATAACGGGTCCGAGATTAGCAAACAGGCCACCCCAACTGAGCGCATCAAGGTAGGGTATACCGGGTGGCATCGCAGCTTTCAAAAACATCGCCTGCGGGATCAGGTACATGTTGGCAACGCTGTGTTCGAACCCTGCTGCCACAAATGCCGAAACGGGAAACACTACCGCCACCAGCTTGTCGATCACACTCCGACCGGCCATTGCCATCCACACGGCCATGCATACCAGCACATTGCACAGCAAGCCTTTCCAGAACAATATCACAGCAGGAGTACTACACTTGGCAATGGCCAACTGGACCACTTGCTCACCCACTGCACCACCGTTCAAGTTGGGATAGCCAGACAACCCGACCAACATTGCCAGCCCCACCGCACCGACAAAATTCGCGAGACACACCACCAGCCAGTTGCGCACCAGCTCCCATGTGGTAATACGCCGATCTGCCCATGCCATCGCCAGCAGATTGTTACCGGTAAACAATTCAGCACCGGCTACCACCACCAACAGCAAACCCAACGAGAACACCACGCCACCCAGAAGGCGGCTGCTGGCAAACCCCAAAGACTGGTCGCTGATCACCAGTACAAAATACATGGCACCCAACCCGATGAACGCCCCGGCCAATACACCCAACAACGCCATCTGCAATAGTGGCAGCCTGGCTTTAGTAACACCGACATTCTCGATGCGCTCAGCGATTTCCCGTGGTGAAAAGACATCAAACCCGTAAATTGCCACCGTTTATTCCTGCCGTTCAACACGTACCGCCGTCACCTTATATTCCGGCGCATTGACCATACGATCACGATAACCCGACGTCAGCCGGTTGACGAACAAATCTGGCCGGTGGAAAGTCGCATACAATTCGCCGGCTTTCACTTTGTCAGTAATGTGCAAGGGCAGCATGACCTCACCGTAGCGGCTGCGAACTATCACCTGCTCACCATCCGACAGGTTCAAACCTTCCGCATCGGCCGGGGACATATCCAACGTATCTGCAGGGCGGAGATTCCTGTTGGGCGTACGATAGGTCATCGTACCCGCGTTGAAGTGATACAGCGTCCGCCCGGTCATCAATAGCAGCGGATACTCGGCATCGCACTGTTCCAGCGTCGGGAGAAAAGGAACGCAGGCCAGACTAGCCCGCACACCTGAAGCAAATCGATCGCGATGTAACACCGGCGTACCTGGATGATCCTCACTGGGGCAAGGCCAGTTGATGCTTTCCCGATCCAGGCGCTGGTAACTCAAGCCAGCTCCGGCTGGCCACACAGTACGAACTTCATCCCAGATTGCAGCTGGGCTGCCGAATGTAAAACCCTGTGGATGCCCCATCCGCGCAGCCAACTGCTGAATGATCCACCAGTCGGGTTGTGCTTCGCCAACTGGCTTGATCGCCCGCCGGACCCGTTGCACCCGCCGATCCGAATTCATGAACGTGCCGTCCTTTTCAAACACACTAGCTGCCGGCAGAAAAACCGAACCAAATGTCTTTGCCGTTTCATTCAGAAACAGATCCTGCACGATGACCAGTTCCAGCTGCTGTAATGCTGTTGCTGTCCGATTGGCATTTGCCAAAGACAGATAGACATCGTACCCAAACGCCCACAGCGCCTTGAAACTGCCTGTCGACGCAGCATCCATCATCGCCAGCAGATCCAATCCGCGCGAAGTTGGTATCGATTCGCCCCAAACGGCCTCAAAACGCGCCCGAGCCTCACTGATGCTTTGTGCACCAGTCAGCGTGGCAGGCTCACAACCCATCTGTGCGGCGCCTTGCACATTATTTTGCCCACGCAAGGGATTGATGCCACAGCCTGCCTTGCCCAGATTACCTGTCAGCAGAGCCAGGTTGATCAATGTCATGACCCCTTCTGTACCTTGTGTGTGTTCCGTCATCCCCAAACCATGGAAGCACATGGCTGGCTTGGTGGTGGCATACAATCGTGCGGCGGCCCGAATCGTTGCGGCGGGCACGCCACAGCCATCTGTCACGCGCTCCGGAGCAAAGTCGCGGACAAATACGGCAAACGTGTCGAATTCATCAACCCGCTGTGAGATGAAGTCAGCATCGATCAACCCTTCTTCGATGATGACCGCTGCCATGGCATTGAACAGCGCAATATTCTGGCCAGGGCGAATCGGCAGATGCAGATCGGCATACGCTGCCAGCTCGATACGCCTTGGATCGACCACGATCAGACGTGCCCCCTTCAGCACCGCCTGCTTGATACGGGCGCCAATCACCGGGTGATTCTCGGTCGGGTTGCAACCGCAGATCAGAAACGCGCCCGCCTGCTCGATATCATCGAAAGCATTGGTCGCCGCACCTGTGCCCAGCATGGTTTTCAGTGCCTTGGCGGATGGCAGATGGCAAACACGCGCACAGCAGTCGACATTGTTGGTGCGCAATACCAGCCGGGCGAATTTCTGTGCCAGGTAGTTTTCTTCATTGGTTGCCCGGGCCGAGCCCAGTACGCCTACCGCGTCAGCGCCATATTGCGCAATAACGGCTTTGAGTCTCGCCGCGGTGAAATCAAGCGCCTCGTCCCAGCTGACTTGCCGCCAGCACTCCCCATCGCGAATCATCGGCGTGGTGATGCGGTCCGGGGCATGCACAAAATCAAACGCATATCGCCCTTTGACACACAGATGCCCACGATTGACCGGGCTGTCTGCCGGGCGCACGGCCACGACTTTGTCGTCCCGGCTGCCAACTTGCATCTGGCACCCCACGCCACAATAGACACAGGTGCTACGCGTCCACTTCGTTGCAGTTTCGGTAGTGCGTTTATCGAATAGCGCACCGGTCGGGCAACTGTCCACACAGGCACCGCACGCCACACAGCCACCTTCTTGCAAATCATGGCCATGGGCAGGTGCCACATAACGGTGTTCACCACGCTGCCAGACTGCCCACACAAACTGCCCCTGCACCTCCTCACAGATACGCACACAACGGTCGCAGTGAATGCATCGATCCATCGCTACCCCCAGGTAAGGGTGGTGCTCATCCTGAAAGCAGGGTGACATCGACTGACTACCAGGCGTCAGCCCATAGGCCGCCAGCAATTGATGGAACGGATGATTCGGCTCACTGGTCAACGCCGCAGCTGGATAATGTTCGGCCAATAACGCAAGATTGGTGCGCCGTAAGGCAGCCAGCGCCGGGGTATCTGTCCGGATCACCATACCTTCGACGGCCAGGACTGTACAGCTGGCAACGGGACGAGATTCTCCTGCCACTTCAACCAGACACAGTCTGCAACCGCCAAACGGCTTGAGTCGGTCATCATGGCAAAGGTGCGGTACCTCATTGCCAGTACTACGAAGGGCCTGTAGCAGGCTAGTGCCTTCCGGCAGTGTGTGTGATTGGCCGTTGATACTTATTTGAAGCATGTCGCCAACTCCTCCGGGTAGTGGCGCTCGATGGCGTGTGCAAATTCAGCCAAACCACGACCATGCCCGCACAGGCTGCTGGCAGCCAATGCGGAGATCAGATCCTGCCACCGCTGACGATGTATGCGTTCCCCTCGTATCACGGCCGAAAACAACCGGGCCAGCGCTGGGCTCCCCAGTCGACAGGGCGTACATTTGCCACAGGACTCCAACGCTCCAAAACGAAACACCTCGGCAACCAACTCTGCCATCGAGGTATCGTCAGCAAACGCAATCACACCACCATGGCCAACGGCACAGCCGATGGCCTGCAGCGCTTCATAGTCCAGCGGAGTATCCAGTAAGGTCGGCGGCACCAATCCCGCCAAGGGCCCACCGACCATCACTCCTTTCAGTTGCCCACGCCGCAACCCACCGCCAAGATCGTCGACAATCTGTCGCAATGTGATACCGAATTCCACCTCGTACAAACCAGGTCGGTGAAACAGCGAGTTGAGCGACAACAGTTTGCTGCCACGGCTCTTCGCAGTACCCATGGCAGCGTAAGCGTCGGGGCCATGGGTGATGATCCAGGGCACCGCACACAACGTTTCCACGTTGTTGACCAAGGTCGGCATCCCATGCAGGCCGTGTTCAGTCAATTGGGGAGGGCGCAGGCGAATGTCCGGCCGTTTGCCTTCAATGGCATTCAGCATGGCCGTTTCTTCACCACAGATATAGCTACCGTGCCCGACCACCAAGTCAAGATGGAAGCGATGTACTGATCCCAGTACATGATCCCCCAGCCATCCTGCTTGTGTGGCTTGCGCCAGGGCATGGTGCAGAATGGCCCTGGCCTCAGGGTATTCCTTGCGCAGGTAGATGTAGCCCTGTTGTGCCCCGACCGTGATGCCAGCAATCACCATGGCTTCAATCAGCCGGAACGGATCGTCCTCCAGCAACAGGCGATCACTGAAGGCACCTGGATCACCTTCGTCAGCATTGGCAACAATACACTTGCAGTGCCCCTTCGCACGTGCCACGGCAAGCCATTTACGCGCAGTCGGGAAACCTGCTCCACCTCGTCCTCGCAACCCTGAAGCCGCCAGCAGATCCAACAACACGGCCGCGGGTGTAGCCAGTGCCTGCTGCAATGCTTGTTCACCACCACGTTGCAAATAACCCATCAGGTCTCGGCATGCACCTGTCGCAAGGTTACCCACAAGAACAGCATGCCGAGCGTGTTGCCCGATGTGGACTGGCGCATCGTCACCACACGCTGCCGGCCCACGATAACACTGCCCAAGGCAGAACAAAGGCGGGGTACTGCCATGTGCCTGCTGCCAACGCACCGGCGCATCATGCCTGGCTGCAAAACAGGCTAAGCCTTGGCAGGCGCGCCCAGCTAATGAATCATGGGCAAGATGGTAGAAACTGGTAATCGATTGGTGTGGTCGCACCGCCTCCACAACATTCTCCTTCACCAATCTGCAGTGGTCGAAACCAACCCCGGGCCTAAGAATCTGTTCAAGGTCTTATTGCGCGACTACGATCAGGGCGCATGTGCTGCTCAACATCCTCATGTATCACACCTATACACCGGTTTTTGCGCTGTGCTTCACCCCACTGGTGGCCGCTCATCACAGACCTTGAACAGGTTCTAAGGCACAGGCTGTGCAGCCACGCTACACGTAACGCCGACAACAATCAGGGGGCAGTACCTTCGATTTCGGGTGTTTCGACCTCAGTGGTACGGAACCAGGCATACTTGCCGTCGCCTTCTGCCAACCGCCGATAAAACACGCCGTCGACGGTGACCTTGTCACCGTTGCGGCCCTCCGTGCCCAACCCGCGTTGTAGTGCTTCTTCCTTGCTGATGCGTACTGCGGTGTAAACACCGTCGCGTCTGGTATAGGTGAAATTGACGATCTTGATCCTGCTCACGGCGCTCTCCTCGTTCTGCCCTGCTCAACTCGCTGTATAGGGCAAACGGCAAGCTTTTTTCGATATGCGATGTCCGGTGATCAAATCGGCAGCGAAATTGTCGATTGCCCATTTCTTTCACCATAGCAAACACCTCATGGGGTCACCGTAAAGACTGCGCGTCACCTGCGATATTCAGTACAGCCGCACCACTGATGTCGCCGCTGCGAAGACGGCGCAAGGCTTCATTGGCCTGCTCCAATGGAAAAGCCTGTACAACAGTGTGGACAGGGACCTGCGGCGCCAAGGCCAGAAACGCTTCCCCATCCTGGCGGGTAAGATTGGCCACCGAAACGATACGGCGCTCGCCCCACAGGATGTGATAAGGGAAAGCGGGAATGTCGCTCATGTGGATACCAGCGCAAACCACCGTGCCACCTTTGCAAATAGCCTGTAATGCAGCGGGCACCAAGGCTCCAACCGGGGCGAAGATCAATGCGGCGTCCAGTAGCTCCGGTGGCGATTGATCTGCACTACCCACCCAGCTGGCCCCCAGCTGCAAGGCAAGCTGCTGGGCTGCCCAATCGTCACGCCGAGTAAAGGCAAATACCTGTCGTCCCTGGTATCGGGCGACTTGCGCCACAATGTGGGCAGCAGCCCCAAAGCCGTAAATACCCAACTTACGTGCCTCGCCTGCCATCGCCAACGCCCGGTAACCGATCAACCCGGCGCACAGCAGGGGCGCGGCCTCCAGATCGGTATAGCGATCCGGCAGTGCAAAGCAGTAACGCGCATCTGCGACGGTATAGTCTGCATAGCCACCATCGATCTGATAACCCGTGAAACGTGGCGTATCACACAGATTCTCATGACCAGACAGACAATAACGGCAATGGCCACAAGTGAATCCCAGCCAAGGTACGCCCACACGTTGCCCAATCGTAAAACCTTCTACTGACTCACCGATCGCCTGCACAACACCCACCACCTCATGCCCAGGCACCACATTGGGCTTAGGGTCAGGCAACTCGCCATCAATCACGTGAAGGTCGGTACGACAGATGCCACAGGCTCGAACTTGAATAAGCAATTGCCCGGCCGCGATGGTCGGAATGGATTCGCGACTCAACCGTAAAGTACAACTTGCAGCATCCAGACGCATGGCACGCATGACATTCCCCTGTCACCACAGCGATCTGTCGACACCATTGGAAACATACTTCAGAAAAGGGTTTCGACACGCTCACTGTCGACACAATCATCGTTTCACCATAGTCGACAAGCCCTTCGAACGGCCAGTATCGTTTTTGGTGGATGCGTGGCTTACAGGAAAATGGACACCGTCTGACGACTGAGCGCCACCGGTTGACCACTGGGTGACCACAATCGAGCCTGCGTATGGGCATAGCCCTCGGCTAGAAAGTCGGTACGATCATGAAACTGCCACCAGCCGTCAGCTGGCACCATCATGGGTAAATCGCACAACAGCTCGACAGTCCAGGTCAGGGAACTGAAGGGGGCAGGTTTGGGAAAAAGGGGCAATGCGGCAACTGGCCACGCATCCAGTAACGCCAAGATGTGTGAGGCCCCGAAGGTATCGCCGCATTCTCGCAACCGCTGCCAACCACCAATCTGCCCGATGCCTTGCCCTGCAAACGGGGCTTCATCCGTTGCCCAACGAAACTGTAAATGTTGAACAAAGTCAGGCATGACGCCAGGAACAAACGGCATATCCGACAACGCGTCCACCGCTTTCATTGCCGGTGGTATTTCGGCGGTTTTGCTCAATAAGGATTCACGTTTTGCACCAAGGCTGACCAACAAGGTGGCGATCACGTCACCCTTCTGTTCAAGCCAAGCCTGCGCTTGCGTGACGTATTTGCCGGAGCGATACAATTGGGTACGTACAGTCACTGTCCCCGGTTCGGCAGGGCCAATGAAGGAAACCGTCAATGATCGCGGAGAACGGTCCGCAGGGACTTGCTTGAACAAGACCTCCAGCATCAACGCTGCGGCAATGCCGCCATAGACCGTCCGCCCCTGCATCCAGTCATCCGGCAGCGCATACTGATCGCCACACCGCACCTGCTGTAGAAAATCTTCAAACGTCATGGTGGTCCCTTTGAACGGTTGTATCTGTGGTTACCGCAACATATCGTAGGCAAATTTGGCGATCAATACCCAGCACAGCACCAGAAACAACTTACGGACAAACTGGGTACCACCTTTCATCGCCACATGCGCGCCCAACTGCGCCCCCAGAATATTAGCAATGGCCATTGGGATTGCGGCTGCATACAACACATTGCCGGTTGGAATGAAGTACGCGAGTGCTGCCAGATTGGTCGCCCCGTTGACCACTTTGGTCGTCGCTGCTGCACGCAGAAAATCAAAGCCGAAGAATCGTACAAAGGCAAAGGTGAGAAAGCTACCGGTACCAGGGCCGAAAAAGCCGTCGTAAAAACCAATCACCGTACCCGTCAATATTGCCAACCAACGCTCTGCGCGGCCACTACGCAAGGGGGCATGCACATCACCCAGGTTTTTCTTCTTCATGGTGTACAGCGCAATCAGCACCAGCAACACCAACACCATCGGCTTTACATACTGCACAGGCAGCCACGCCACCAACCGGGCGCCGATGAATGACGCCACCAACGCAGCCAATGCAGCCGGCAACGCAACCGGCCAATGGATGCGTACCGTACGGGCATAGCGAAAAGCCGCAGTGGCAGTACCAAAAATCGACGACAACTTGTTGGTGCCGAAAATGGTGGCAGGGGTGTGATTGGGCAATGCACTGAACAAGGCAGGCGTCTGGATCAACCCACCACCACCGACAGCCGCATCTACCAGACCCGCCACGAAAGACATCGACACCAGAAACAACAAAGAAAACAAGGTCAGCTCAGCCATCAGTGCAAAACCACATCAACAGAGAAGGCAAAACCATACCCCATCCGCACGTCATTGCGCCATCACGGATATCCGGAATCAACGATGATCAAGCTGGAAGCGAATACTGACCAACAACCCATGCGGTTGCGCGTCGCGCAAGGTGACGTCTGCTGCGTGGCGATTGGCAATTTCACGCACAATGGCCAGCCCCAGGCCACAGCCTTCGCTCTGCTGACTGACACGGTAGAAACGGTCGAATACCTTTTCCTTGTCGCTATCGGGAATGCCAGGGCCATTGTCTTCAACCTCCAGCGTGGTGCTATCGGCACCGGCCAGTACCCGCAGGGTAATGGTGCAGCCTTTGCCCGCATAGCGAATGGCGTTATCGATCAGGTTGGTCAGCATTTCACGCAATAGCGTGGAATTACCGGAAATAATCTGTGACGGTACATCGGCATAGCATTCCAGTTCCAGGCCACGATTCAACACGCGCGGGGCGATATCCGCCGCCAGGTCACGTACCAGCCGTGCCAAGTCCAACGGCTCACGTGGCATGGCATTTTGCTGGTCTGGTTCGGCTCGCGCCAGGGTCAACAACTGGTTGACCATATGCACAGTCCGGGAAGCACTGGTATGCACATGCTGCAAACGTTGCTTCAACGCTTGCGGATCGGTTTCGTTCAAGGCCAGCTCGGTTTGCGATTTAAGGCCCGCCATCGGTGTACGCAACTGGTGTGCCGCATCGGCAATGAAACGGCGCTGATAACTGATGTTATGCGTCACCGCCGCCATCAACGTGTTCAACGCACTCGCCAACGAACGCACCTCGGCCGGTGCGCTGGTGATTTCGATCGGTGCCAGATCCAGCACCGTGCGGTTTTCAACCAGGCGCCGTAAACGCCGCAATGGTGACAAGCCATGACTGACACCACCCCATACCAATAGACTGGTCAACAGCATCAGCACAGACAGTGGCAATACCGTGTCTACCAGAATATCGTGTGCCATGCGCTCGCGCAGGGCGACTCCTTTGGCTACCTGTACCAGCAGGATCTGTGGTGCTTCGGGCGTACCGATTGATAGAAACAAGGCCGCCAGACGGATTTTGTGGCCGTTCAATACGCCATCATAGAAGTAGGGATGGTTGTACTGTGGATCTTTGAGGTGGGTGGGTTGCGGCAATTTGTCATTGCCCAACACAAACTTACCAGGCGGTGTACTGACCATGTAATAGACACGATCATCCGGCTCTTCTTCCAGAATCTGCTGTGCTGCGCGCGGAAAATCGATGTACAGCCCGTCCCCCAGCGGCTTGACCTGCCGTGCCAAGGCCCGGGTGGATTGAAATAAACCCTGATCGATGGCGATATTGGCATAGCGCAACGCCACGGTATACGCCACATAAATTGCCGCCGACCACAGCACGATCTGGGGCACTAGTAACCACAACAACAGTTGCCTGCGCAATGACAAGCCCTGGGCAGGTTTGACTGCCTCAGCTTTCGCCATGTTCGACTTCCAGCAGGTAGCCCAAGCCACGCACAGTGCGGATACCAACCTTGTATGGTTCCAGCTTCTTGCGCAGCCGATGCACATATACTTCGACCGCATTGGCCCCCACTTCGGTATTGCCAGAGCCAAATTCACTGGCGATCTGCTCTTTGGTCACCACCCGGTCGCGTTGCGAAATCAACACGTCCAGCACCGCCAGTTCACGTGCAGACAGGTCCAGCGGCACATTGTCGCACCAAGCCCGCTGGGCGGTGCGGTCCAGCTTCAGTGGCCCCAACTGCTGGGCAGACGGGGGCAACAGATGACTGCGCCGCAAAATGGCACGCAAGCGTGCTTCCAGCTCGATAAACTCAAACGGTTTGGTCAAATAGTCGTCAGCACCCGCATCCAGCCCTGCAACGCGATTGTCCAGGCCATCCAGTGCGGTCAGCAACAGAATCGGAACCGTGGGTTTGAGCATACGGACTCGCCGCAAAACCGTCAGACCATCTACATTGGGTAACCCAATATCAAGGATAGCAGCCGCGTAATCCCGGTTGATCAGCAACCGTTCCGCTTCCGCACCATCGGCACAATGCTCGACTTCGAAGCCTTTGCGGGATAGGCCAGCTTTTAAGGCATCGGCCAGAATTTCATCATCTTCTGCTAGAAATAGACGCATGGTGTATTTACCGTGAGAACAACCCCGACTGAGCCGAAGTTGAATTGAATGCTTACACGAATCTTTCTAACCTAAAGGTAAGCCGCTGACAAGCATAGTTTACCCGTGTAGACCGCCACCCGCTTGTTTTCCCCGATTGGCGAACTGCCGTCAGCAGTATGATTATGATAGTGTGTTGACTAGATGACCTGGCCATTGCAAATCCGCCGGGTAAACAAAACCGTTTCAATGTTGAAGGAATCAGTGTGATGAATCGCGTGCGTGCCATTCGCGAATTCGGCCAGCAAGTCTGGCTGGATGACCTCTCCCGCGGACTGATCGAGTCCGGTGAGTTGCAACAGTTGATCGACCAGGATGGGCTGGCCGGTGTGACGTCCAATCCGGCCATTTTTCGCCAGGCCATATTGAAAGATCCGCGCTACATCGACGCAAAGGCAGCACTGCCCACCATGCTGACCGACCCGGAAGCCCGCTTCGAAGCACTGGCCTTGCCTGACATCCAGGCCGCTTGCGATGCTTTCCTGCCGCTGTATCAGGCCAGCAAAGGGGATATGGGTTATGTCAGTTTCGAAGTATCGCCGTCACTGGCCCATGATGCAGAAGGCACCGTTGCTGCAGCAAAACGCTTGTGGCAAACCATCAACCGCCCGAACGTGATGATCAAGATTCCCGCCACACAAGCGGGTTGCAAGGCCATCACCGCCACCTTGGCAGCGGGTATCAACGTCAACGTCACCTTGATGTTTTCCGCAGAACACGTCGAACAGGTGTTCAATGCCTATGTAGCCGGCCTGGAAGCCCGTGTGGCGGCAGGGCATCCCGTTGATCACCTGCGCTCGGTCGCCAGCGTGTTCATCAGTCGGGTCGACACCAAAATCGATCCCCAATTGCCAGAAAGTGCTGCTGCACTGCGCGGTAAATTGGCCGTTGCTTCAGCACAAGCAGCCTACCAAACCTGGCATCAGCGTTTTGATGTCAAGGGCGCATTCAAAGCCCTGCACGACAAAGGTGCTCGGCCGCAATCGCTGCTGTGGGCCAGTACCGGTACCAAAAACCCCGCCTATAGCGATGTGCTGTATGTCCAAACCCTGATTGGGCCCGACACAGTCAACACCGTACCAGGTGCAACCCTGGCGGCCTTCCGCGATCATGGTCAGGCGGCACGTACGCTGGATGCCAACCCAGAAGCGGCACAGCAGTTGATCACTGAAGCCGCCAAACTGGGCATTGATTTGAACGCTGTCGGCCGCGTGCTGCAAGAAGAGGGCCTGAAGCTGTTCGAACAGGCATTTGCCGAACTGCTGGCAGCTGTTTAACCTGGATATTTCGCAAATTCGCGAGGTGATGGCACTTGCGTCAATTTATGAAATATCCAGGTTAATTACCGACACCATGGCCGGGCATGCTCCGGCCATTTGCTATTGAATCCTCCCATGCCCTACCGCAAGACCCGTCTTGGCACGCTGTTCGGTCTGTTGACCCTCGGCGGCTGTGCCACCGCACCCATGTCACCCGCGCCCATTGTGGATGGTCAAACCATCGGCACCACCATACCCGTGGTGACACCGGAAGTTGCAACCACACCGCCACCGGCAGCGACCAGCACGCCTTTCGCCACACCTGAGCCACTACCACCGGCTGCCGCAGTACCACCAGCACCGGTGCCATCGGTACCGAAAGCATTGACTGCAGAACAGGAACGGCAAGGGCGGGTGCTGCTGGATGCCTTGTTGCCAAAGAAGATGAAGGATCGCTCAGGCTGGGCCAGCGATATTTTCAATGCCTTCACCGCCTTGAAAATCCCATACACGCCAGAATACTTCTGCTCTGCCTTGGCGGTGATCGAGCAGGAATCCACCTGGCAAAGCGACCCAGTGGTGCCAGGGCTGGATAAAATGGTCTGGAAGCAGATGGAAGACCGTGCTGGCAAATATGGCATACCGGCGTTTGCCATACAGGCAGCCATGTTGAAAACATCGCCGGATGGTCGCAGTTATCAAGCCAGAATCAACGCGTTGAAAACCGAAACGCAAATGAATCAGCTGTTTGAGGACATGGCCAGCGAAGTCACCCGGCTGGGCCTGCCCATGCCGATGAAAAACCCGATTCGTACCGGTGGCCCCATGCAAGTCAGCGTGGATTTCGCGGAAGGGCACGCCAGCGTCTGGCCCTATCCCTACCCAGTCAAAAGCAATATCCGGCACGAGGTATTCAGCCGACGTGGTGGCGTGTACTTTGGCATTGCAGTATTGCTGCATTACCGCACCAATTACCCAGCCATGATCTATCGCTTTGCCGATTACAACGCCGGCCGCTTCTCCAGCCGCAATGCCGCATTTCAGGCAGCTGTCGGCAAGCTCAGTGGTGACAAACTGTCGCTGGATGGCGATCTGTTGCGCTATGAGAACGGACGCCCCGCGAGCAGCGTAAGTGAAACTGAACAGGCATTGCGTGAACTGCTGCCCAAGTTGAAGTTATCGACATCGGACATCCGCCGTGACCTGTCTCAGGAAAAGTCCCTGCAATTCGAACAAACTCCGCTGTACCGCAAGGTGTATGAATTGGCTGACCAGAAAGCGGGCCACCATCTGCCACGTGAAGCCATGCCCCAAATCAAACTCAACAGCCCCAAGATCACCCGCAAACTGACCACGGAATGGTTTGCCAAGCGGGTGGACGGCCGCTACCAGACTTGTCTGCAACGCATACCCAATAGCTAGCCTGTCGGACTTGAGGCTGATCTGCTGCGCCAGTGGGAGAAACAGCCCGTTTTTGCCCATTTTCTCGTTGCATAGGCCCACTATGCGCCTCGAAAACGGGCCAATCCGGCCTCGTTTTCCCACTCGGCTCGCGACGATCGCTCAAGCCCGACAGGCTGCTAGAACCCGATTCATTCGTCATTCAGCGATACGGCGGATAATGCAAATCATGAATGGCACGCAGACCGTGCCGATAACACGGAGAGAAACATCATGAACAAGTCGATGATGATCGGGATTCTGGTAGGGGCTGCTGGCGTCGTCGGTGGTGGCGCATTTGCAGGCTATCAATATATGAAAGGGCCGGAATACGCTGATGTGATCAGCGCGCTGCCGGTAAAGGAAACCATCAAGACCCCGGTACAGACCTGCCGTGATGTTACCGTGACCCATCGCCGTGCAGTCAAGGACAACAACCAGATCACCGGTACCGTACTGGGTGGCGTGGTAGGTGGCGTACTAGGCCACCAGGTTGGTAGTGGCCGCGGCAATACGGTTGCAACTGTTGCCGGAGCAGTGGCTGGCGGCTATGCAGGTAATCGCATCCAGAAGAACATGCAGGATGGCGACACCTACACCACCACACAGCAACGCTGCAAAACCACTACCAAATCGGAAGAAAAGCTGGTCGGTTATGACGTGAAATATCGCCTGGGTGAAGCCGTCGGCGCCTTGCGTCTGGATTACGACCCAGGCCCACGGATTCCGGTGAAGGATGGTCAGCTGCTGTTGGCACAAGCCCCTGCTGCCACCGCCCCCACACAGATGCCGGTAACCATCAGCAAATAACCCTCTGATTCAACCAAGGTTCAAACCCGCTGCGGCGTAAGCTTCAGCGGGTTTTTCTTTGAGCTGGGGTCCACCGTGCTATCACCCTTCCACCAATTCTCTTTCCCCTTATTCCCACCACCATATTTCACGCTGGACGGGCAACCCATCCACTATGATCAAGCTTGAAAAACCGGAAAAAACTCACCCGGTTTGGTCATAAACATATGCAAAACCAGTCTTTGTTTGCACCGCCCCATCCGTTAAAGTGGCGGACTGGATAAAAGCCTGCGCGCACCGCGCAGTTGATGCCACCCTGTTCCGGTTATCTGTCACGCATGATCACGCTAAACGAAAAGAGGCTGACTCACCTCAAGCAGTTGGAAGCCGAGTCGATCCACATCATCCGCGAAGTCGCAGCCGAATTCGAAAACCCGGTCATGTTGTATTCGATCGGCAAGGATTCCGCCGTGATGTTGCATCTGGCATTGAAAGCCTTCTACCCCGGCAAGCCACCGTTTCCATTGATGCATGTCGACACCACCTGGAAATTCCAGGACATGATCAAATTCCGTGACCACATGGCGAAGAAGCATGACTGGAAACTGATCGTCCATGTGAATGAAGAAGGCGTGAAAGCAGGCATCAACCCGTTCACAGCCGGCAGTGCCAAGCACACCGACGTCATGAAGACAGAAGGCTTGAAGCAGGCATTGAACAAATACAAGTTCGACGCGGCTTTTGGTGGTGCCCGCCGTGATGAAGAAAAGTCCCGCGCCAAGGAACGTGTCTATTCATTCCGTGACAAAAACCACCGTTGGGACCCGAAAAACCAGCGGCCGGAACTGTGGAACATCTACAACTCCAAAATCGACAAAGGCGAAAGCATTCGCGTGTTCCCGCTGTCGAACTGGACCGAGCTCGACATCTGGCAGTACATCTTCCTGGAAAACATCGAAATCGTTCCGTTGTACTTCTCGGCAGAACGCCCAGTGATCGAACGGGACGGTACGCTGATCATGATCGATGATGACCGTATCCTGCAGTATTTGAGCGATGAAGAAAAAGCCCGCATCCAAACCAAATCGGTGCGTTTCCGCACGCTGGGCTGTTATCCGTTGACCGGTGCCGTGGAATCCACTGCAGCAACCCTGCCGGAAATCATTCAGGAAATGCTATTGACCAAAACCTCGGAACGCCAAGGCCGAGTCATCGACCACGATTCAGCTGGCTCGATGGAGAAGAAAAAAATGGAGGGTTACTTCTGATGTCGCACCAATCCGACCTCATCGCCGACGATATCCTGGCATACCTGAAACAACACGAGAACAAAGACCTGCTGCGCTTCATCACCTGTGGCAACGTCGACGACGGCAAATCCACCCTGATTGGCCGCCTGCTGCACGATTCCAAACTGATCTTCGAAGACCAGCTAGCCGCCATTCAGCGCGATTCGCAAAAGTACAACACCACCGATGACGACATCGATCTGGCATTGCTGGTGGACGGCTTACAGGCAGAACGCGAACAGGGCATTACCATTGATGTAGCGTATCGTTACTTCTCCACCGACAAGCGCAAGTTCATCATTGCCGATTGTCCGGGGCATGAACAATACACCCGCAATATGGCCACCGGTGCCTCCACCAGCAACTTGGCCATCATCCTGATCGATGCCCGCCGTGGCGTGCAAACCCAAACCCGCCGCCACAGCTACATCGTCAGCTTGCTTGGCATCAAGCATGTCATCGTCGCCATCAACAAGATGGACTTGGTGGACTTCGACGAGGCCGTATTCAACCGCATCCGCGATGAATACCTGCAGTTTGCCGAACAACTGGCCATACCGGACATCCATTTCGTCCCCCTGTCAGCTTTGAAAGGCGACAACGTGGTGTCGGCATCGGCCAGAGCACCTTGGTATCAAGGCCCCACCTTGATGGCATTGCTGGAGAGCATTGAAGTCAACCAAGACGTGCACCTGAACTCGTTCCGCCTGCCCGTGCAATACGTCAACCGGCCCAATCTGGATTTCCGTGGCTTCTGTGGCACCGTCGCAGCCGGTGAAATTCACCCAGGTGATGCAGTCGTTGCGTTGCCGTCTGGCAAATCCAGCAAAGTAAAAGCCGTGGTCACCGCAGATGGCGACCTGCCACGGGCGTTTGCCGGCCAGGCGATCACCCTCACATTGGAAGACGAAATCGACATCTCGCGTGGCGACATGATCGTCAAAGCCAACGAAACGCAACCGAACGTATCGAATGCATTCGACGCCCACATTGTGTGGATGAATGAAACACCATTACAGGCCGGCAAGGAATATGCCTTCAAGCTGGCGGGAAAACAGGTATTCGGCCGGGTCGAGCGGATCTTGCACCGCATCGACGTCAACACCTTAACCGAATCGGACGCCGAACAGCTGGCCCTCAACGAAATCGGCCTGTGCCGCATCGCCGTGAACGCTTCCGTAGTATTCGACCCCTACCGCGAAAGCCGCAGCACCGGCAGCCTGATCATCATCGACCGCCTGAGCAACGCCACCGCCGGCGCCGGCATGATCAGCGCCGCCGCCACGGCACAAGCCGCCTCTGCCGACTTGGACGAACTCAGCCGCTTGCGCGCATTTGAAGTCGAGCTGAATGCCTTGGTTAGAAAGTACTTTCCTGGCTGGGAGGCCAAAGACATCAGCAAACTGCGCTGAACCACCCTGCCCGTTGAACTTGGGTTGACGGGCAGGTTTTTCTCCTGCAACACCATCCCATCCAGGCAGACTACCCATCTCCCCAATCCGCAATGACAGGGCCGAGCATTCAAATCACCATCACCATTGATGATGCACTGTACGAACAAGCACTGGAATTAGCTGGCCCTGCCATGGACAAAGCGGATCTCATTCAAGCAGCCCTAAAGACTTTCATTCACATACAAACCGCCAAGCGCCTTGCTGCCTTGGGCGGGACGATGCCGACCATGCAAGCCATTAAGCGCCGTGACGAGCCATCAGATGCCGCATGAATGACTGATTGACTCCGTCCGCCAAACACACGCCATCTTCCCATTCAATCAGCGCACCAGTTTCACCCACGAAAGATACTTGCCTGTTTGGCGATATATTTTCGGAAGGTTTAGTATTTCATTCATATACATAGCAATGGCACGCCCCAAGACTTGCTCTTGATTCATCATGTTCCACGGCAGTAGTGGCGCGAACAGGTTCTACCCGACTTTGCCTGTGCCTCAGTCAACCTTTAGCTTGATTGAAAGGAAATCCAAATGCCTGCTCTATCTGCTGCTGATCTGCTTTTGCTACAAGGTATTCCGCCAGGACAAACCCGCACCGTTAACGGTGCGGCAAGGAATGAAGCTTGTAGAAATTTCGCACTGACGGGGGGCATTACCAACGGTGGTGACTGGGTAGCTTACCAATTTGGCCTCGTCAACCTGGGGCGTGGTGACGACAACCCATTGGTAGCCGCCATTCGTGCCGAGGGGGGAGATCAAGCCGTGGATCAACTGGTGCAGAACTCACGCGATCAAGTAGCAGGCTACTGGGACAGGCGCTGGAGTGACCGCCAAAGAACCAAACTAGGGCAGGGCGGCAAATACACTATTCAATACATCACCGAAAAGATCATTCGCCGCGCCGTCGAACGGTGCGGGCTGACCATCGAAAACGGCCATGCGCCCAACTACTATTTATGTATGCACTGGCCGACTGATGACGGTGTCGCAGAAGAACATTGGTGGTTAGAGGTATATGGCTACACCGTAGAGATCATTCCAAGCTGGCACGACTTGAAAATCTACTCCCCCCGTTCCGCAGACCCTGGTCACTATTCACAGGTACGTGTGCCGCTACGCAGTCTGCATCAACGACATCTAAACCGAATTCATCATGTGTTGGCGAATGGGCAATATGTCGCCACGCCGGTTGGGGGGTGGAGTTGAGCATATTTATTGAAATCTACTTGCCAAAGTAGAAAGCTGGCTCATTACCTACGGCAGCTTGCAAGAATTGATTTTTTGCGAAAATACTAGAAATATATTTCTAATTCATGTTTTAAAACTCTAAATAACTGGAAAAGTAATGAGCAACACTTACAATATCTATAAAGTGAAGTACAGCAAATTTGATCAGCTTAAAGAAAAATTAATTTCTGTAGGGCTTAAAGAGCAAAAAACAAATCGCACAGAGAAATATTCTATGACATTTTACTTCTCAGAAAATACACAAGGAAATAAAATTTGGTGGTGGGACACATATAGGGAATTTTTTAATGATAATGTACCAGAGCCAAGAAATATTTTTCAATATGGTATATTAATTTGCCAAAACAATGCTAATCAAGAAAAGTTATATGCAATTAGCTTAGGAAAGTCTCATTTTTACCTTTCAAAATTTATACAACCTGATTTTGGAATCGACTTGGCTACGCGCATAGCTGAAGAGAGGACTATGCTTCTCAAAAAGAGTAGATATTTTTTTGGAACGAAAAGGCAAGATATATCTTCCTACCAAAATTTTCAGCCAGGAAATTATGAGCCAGGTGAATCGGTGGATCACTTAAAACTGAAGGCCTCCGAAAAGGAAGTATGGGGAAATAGAAATATTATTTTTGCTGACTCTATCCAGATGGATGTAGATAAAAAACCAAACTATTTGGTAGACATCTTAGACAGAATCGACGCCAGCATTGCCCAGAAAGAAGTTATCAATCTCCCAAAACTTGAACCTGTGAAAGATGACTTAGCTAAAGAGCTAGATAGGATTCTTCTAGACTCTATTAAGGATATGAATGTCAATGTAAAAATAGAAGAATTTTATGTATATGGCGTGGCAATTTGTTTTAGCTTCCATGACTATAGTTATCGCCTATCCTACAAGAAATCCAATGCAGAAAAGTTATATAGTAAAGATATCAATAATCAAATTCTGGCAAGTGATATCATGGAATTTATTAGCCAACATCAAGACATAGATGATGTTAACTCAATTCGAATTCAGTTCAGAAATGACGATGCTGGGCGTTTTACAAAAAGCCTTAAGGAGGTAATTGATTTTCCAGTTGATTATGATGGCTATCATTATTTTCTAAAAAATGGAGAATGGTACAAATTTAATCAAACCTTCATGGATTACCTAAAGAAATCACTCGATAGCATTGAAACTAATCACAGAGAGGATTTAAATGAGCCTGATTACCTTGCATGGAAAGATGATAAAGAGAATAAAATAGCAGCTGGCGAACAATTCGAAAATAAACTGACTTACCGTGAAGCCTATTTCAATGAAAAACAATGCAATGATTACGGGTATGATATTCTTGATAGGAAATTAAGTTATATTCCTGCCGTAGAAAAAGGAAAGCCAAAATACAGAGTTGAAATGGCTGATTTATTTAGAGATGGGGAGATAATATCAGTTAAGATATCCGAAGAGACTCATCAACTAATATACAATATAGAACAATCTAAAGATGCCATTCAGCTTATAAAGAAACGAGCTGTAGACTTCAATGAAAAGCTAACCACAGCCTCACTATGGTTCATTCTTGAGCGCGACATAGGTAAAATAACAGATATTAATTCTATCCAATTCCTAATGGCTATTGAATCATGGCAGAAGCTAGTAAGAAATTTCGGCCTTGAGCCTAAAATATATATCTCAAAGCATAGAAAGTAATAATTTAGCTAAATAGCAGTTAAACTCGATGAAAGGTGAGACTGATTCTGCTGCAAAACTAAATGCTACATCTGTTGATAATACATCATACTCACATCCGATTTTGACATAGTGATTTTCCGACATGCTCGCCATCTTTGTAGGTGCAACCAAACGCCTCAGACAAACATCAACCTCTTAACTGATGTTACGCAGCCCAATCTGATAGGCTTGCCGAATGAAAAAAGCCGAACTTGATTTATACACAGATTATTTGCTGAGCACGTTTGGCGCGGCGACTGCGACGGGACTATCGGCGATGGTTGAAGGCGAGGTGAGCCACGACAGGATCACGCGGTTTTTATCGGAGCAGGATTACACGTCGCGGGACTTGTGGCAGCAGGTCAAATCGACGGTGAGGCTGGTTGAGCGTGCGGATGGCGTGTTGATTTTCGACGACACGATTCAGGAGAAGGCCTGGACCGATGAGAGCGAGTTGATGTGCTGGCACTACGACCATTGCAGCGGCCGCAACGTCAAAGGGATCAACCTGCTCAATGCGCTGTACCACTGCAAGGGGACCTCCATTCCTGTGGCCTTCGAATTGGTGAAAAAGCCGTTTCAATACTGCGACTTGAAGACCCGGCAGGTCAAACGCAAAGGCGAGGTGACGAAAAACGAGATGATGCGCCAGATGATCGACACCTGTATTCGCAACGCCTTGAAATTCCGCTTCGTGCTGATGGACAGTTGGTTTTCCTCAGAGGAGAACTTCAATTTCATTACCGGCAAGGGCAAGCATTTCATTGCCGCGCTCAAGGACAACAGGCTGGTGGCATTGTCCGAAGAAGACAGGGAAAAGAAGCGTTTCGTACGAGTAGATGAGCTTGATTTTCCAGAACAAACCGCAGTGCAAGGCTGGCTCAAGGGGTATGCGAAAGCAGTCCTTCTCGTCCGCCAGGTCTTTACAAACAAGGACGGTAGCACGGGGATATTGCATCTGGTTTGCAGTGACTTGACTTGCGACTATGACGCCATCACCACGACCTACAAAAAACGGTGGCAAGTGGAGGTGTTTCACAAATCCTTGAAGTCCAATGCCAACCTGGCAAAGTCGCCCACACGGACGGTACGAACCCAAAGCAACCACATCTTCATGTCAATTTGCGCCGCCTTCAAGCTCGAATGCCTGAGCATCAAAAGCATGCTCAATCCCTTTGCGCTTTGTCGCAAGCTCCTCATCAACGCATCGCGATCCGCCTATGCCGAACTTCAGCTATTCCGGGCGGCCGCGTAACATCAGCTCTTAACAAACTCCCCCACCCACATGCCATCACGCTAAAATAACGGGTTTCCATCACCCGCTTGCTGTTGTCGCTCATGCCATCCAAACGTTTTATTGCTATTGCTTCGGCCCTTGCAGTGTCTACTGCTGTAGGGGGTTATTGGTTTGCCAAACGGACGCCAGCACCAGGGGCTGCGCCGGTTGAAGCAGTGCCGACCACAGCGGAGACAGGTGGGCAAGCGATGGATGTGGCACCGATTCAGTCGGGATTGAAAGCGGTGTTGGCCAGCCACCGTAAGATCATTGTGTTGTTGGCGGATGAGAAAAGCCTGAATGAGCAGGAGCGTAATGCAGCCAATAGCGTGGGGCAGGCGTTGTTTCATGACAAGCTTGCCACGATCAATTCATTGGAGGGGCTGCTGACTGGCTTGGTTGGCGCCAGCAACCCTGGTCGATTTGCGGCCATTGGCAATTTGTTGGATTACGTTGAATCGGACAGTTCGTTGTTCGATGCCGACCGGCTGGCTTTCCGCGAGGTGCTACGCATTTTGCAGCAGGCGATCTCCAAGGATGGATCGCTGCAGGCGATCAAGTTGCACAAGCGGATTGGTGAGGATCTGGATGCGCTGACGGAGATTGAGCACACCTATGAGAAGGAGATGGGCCAGATCTTCAGCCGGTTTGAGCAACGGGCCATTGTGCTGAAGCGCGAGCGTTGGGATGACTATGTCACCAAATTGAAGGGTGAGTATTCCCGCGAGCAGATTTTGAAGGATTACGGGGTGGTGATGCCTTACCCACAGCCCAAAGCAGCCCCGGCGGGTGAAGAGATTTTTGGCAAGGAGCTGCCGTCCAAAACCATCGCGCTGACCTTTGACGATGGCCCGCATCGCCAATACACCGAAGAGATCATGGCGATTTTGAAGCAATATGGCGTGCCGGCGGTGTTCTTTCAGGTGGGCAAAAATATCGGTCAAGTCGGGGCGGATGGCCAACCCAAGTTGGGCCGCACGGCAGAGGTCAGCCGCAAGCTGATGCAGGCTGGCTATGTGTTGGCCAACCATAGTTTCTCGCACGCGCAGTTGTCGAAAGAAAAAGGCGATGCGCTGAAGGCAGAGATCTTGAACACGGATTCACTGTTGAAAGCGGTGGATGAAAAACGCTCGCCTTTATTCCGTTTCCCATACGGTGCACGGAATAGCGAAGGCTTGGCCACGTTGGCCGATGCCAAGCTGAAGTCGGTGATGTGGAACATCGATTCACTGGACTGGGCCGACCCGGTACCCACCTCGATTGCGGACCGCGTCTTGCGCACGGTGGATAAGGAAGGGCGGGGGATTGTGCTGTTCCATGACATCCACGAGCGCACCCTGAAAGCCTTGCCACTGGTATTGGACCAGCTGATTGCCGAGGGCTATCAATTCGCCCAGTGGGATGGCGAAGGGTTCTCGATCGCCAAGGCTGCACAGGAAGCGCCGGCGACCAAGGCCACGATCACGACCGGCTATGAGAACTCCTGGGCGATTGTGGTGGGGATCAACGAATACAGCAAATGGCCGAAGCTTCAGTATGCGGTACGCGATGCGCAGGCAATGCGCCAGACATTGATCGACAAGTTTGGCTTCGCATCCGAACGGGTCATCTCGCTGACCAATCAAGAGGCCACCCGTAACGGCATTCTGGCCGCCTTTCATGATAAGTTGAGCCACGGCGGGGTGCAGAAAAACGACCGGATCTTCGTGTTCTTTGCCGGCCACGGCGCCACCCGTAAGCTGACTTCTGGCCGTGATCTGGGCTACATCATCCCAGTGGATGCCGACCCGAACCAACTGGCGACCGATGCTATCCCGATGACGGAGATTCAGAACATTGCGGAAAGCTTGACCGCCAAGCACGTGTTGTTCGTGATGGATGCGTGCTACAGCGGCCTGGGTTTGACGCGTGGCGCGGGGTCCAACGCGTTTCTGCGCGAAAACGCCAAACGCGTCGGCCGGCAGATGCTGACCGCTGGTGGTGCCGACCAGATGGTGGCGGATGGTGGCCCCAATGGTCATTCCGTGTTTACCTGGACGGTGTTGCAAGGCTTGGCAGGTAAGGCGGACTTGAATGGCGATGGCCTGATCACCGCGACCGAGCTGGCGGCCTACACCGCACCCACCGTGGCGAATGTATCGCAACAGACACCGGCATTTGGCAGCCTGCCCGGCTCGGAAGGTGGCGATTTTGTGTTTGAACTGCCGGCAGAGACGGAGTTTTTGAATGCGGACACCCGCCAGTTGTCTGGCGACGCGATTGCGATGAACACCAAGCTGGAAGCGCAAATACCTGTCCCGGCAGCAACCAAAGCCACTTCAGAACCGAAGAAAGCGGAACCGGTGGTAGTGAAGGATCTGCAAGGCAACGAGCAGAAAATCGTGCCGCCACCCGCTGCATCCCTGTCCATACGCCAACAGGCACAACGTGCCAATGATCGTGGCTTGCAGTTGTTCAAGGAAAAACGGTATACCGAAGCAGAAACCCAATTTACCGAAGCCCTGAAACTGCGCCCGGACTTTGCCTTGGCCGCCAATAACCTGGGTTATGTGTATTACAAACAGGATAAATTTGCCGAAGCGGCCCGCTGGTTCGAAAACACGGTGAAGATGGACCCATCCCGTGCCGTTGCCTACCTGAACCTGGGTGATGCCTACACCAGGGCCAATGATACTGACAAGGCAGGTAAAGCTTACCGTACCTATCTGGCTCTGCTGCCTAACGGGCCTGCAGCGGCGTATGTAAAGCAGCAGTTGGAAAAGAACTGATCTTGTTGACCCTGCCGGGTTGCGCCATATCAAAACAAGGTGCAACCCGGTATGCTGAAATATCGGCACCGATAATCACACCGCCAGCACCACAAGACGGGTAGCACGTTCCACCACACAACTCATGACAATCAATCGGGTGCCTCAACGCCCATTCATTCAGGGAGTGTTGTCGATGCGAAAATTGATGGGATTGCTGCTGGCCAGTGGCTTGTGCCTGCCAACCAATGCGATGGAACCCGTGCCCGATGCGGAACTGGCAAATCGTACCGGCCAAGTACCCCCACCGGGTGCCGACCCGCAGTTGATGCGCGATATTCAAGGTCTGCGCGACATCCTGAAGGACGTCATTGCGGCTGATGTCTCCATCAATGGCCAACCAGGCAAATTGTCTGATCTGATCAAAGTGGATACCGTCGACGGCAAGCTACATTATGTCTGGAACCCCGCAGTCCAAAGCTTTCGGCTGGACAACATCCGTGTTGGTGGCAAGCCGGGCAATGCCTCATTCGGTGCGGTACAAGTGGATGGGATCAATGTACAAATGGATGCCTGGGTACATCAGCGAGACAAGTGACCACGCGGCTACAGCACCATCTCCCCTGCCCCGAGGTATGCTACCCGACCACCGACATAGATATGGCGTGCTTGGTCGACCTCCAACCGGATGGTGCTAAGGCGGTTGATGGTGTGTCCTTGGCGGATATCCAGCCGGATTGGACGCGGCACGCCATTGGCCAGCAGCCACCCCCCCAGATTGGCACACGCTGAACCGGTGCCATGGTCTTCAATCAAACTACCACGATCGGTATGGAAGAAACGGACGCTGACCAGTGCCTCATCCCGATACCACACATACACAGCAGCGTGCCCACTTCGATTGGCTGCAAACTGTTCCAGCACATGGGCCTTGGGTGCACAACGCATGACTGCGTCGCGATTTGCCAACGGGATGATCAATTGTTCAGCCCCAGTACTGACGAACAACGCCGTCCCGGCAATATCACGCACATGCAGGCCCAAAATGGTCGCCAGCTGTACCGGCGTCAGGTTGCAGGCACGATAGGTAGGTGTTTTGGCCTGAAAAGTCCAGATTTCGTTTTCATACCAGACGGGGATGACGCCAATATTGGTTTCCAACGCCACACGCTGGTTTACCTGCTGGCGGATCACATTCAACACATGGGCCGTCCCCAACGTGGGGTGCCCACCAAACAATGTCTCTGTAGTGGCATTGAAAATCCGGATACGGGCATCAGCCTGTTGTGTAGGCGGCAAGACAAACGCCACCTCCGGTAGATTGAATTGGCGTGCCACCGCTTGCATGGTGGCGTCATCCAGCCCTTGCGCGTCTTCGAATACTGCCAGTGGATTGCCGGATAGCGGCGTTTCTGCAAATACGTTGACCAAGTGGAAACGGTAGTTTGTCATGGTCGGGCCTATATCCTGATCTCGCCAGCGCCCTGGCGCATGACTCGGCCACCGACAAACACGCGGCCTTGTTCGTCCACTTCCAGATAGATACGACAAGGCCGGCCGATTTGCTCACCCTGAACAATCACTGTCCGGGTCGGAACCTGCTTGTGGGCATATAACCAGCCCCCCAGGTTAGCTGCGGCCGAGCCGGTACCTGGGTCTTCAATCATCATGCCATTGACGATGGCGAAAAAGCGGGCCGTAATCTGTTCGCGGTCGCGATGCCACACATACAATTTGGCGAGACCAGCCCGGTTCACTGCATGTTGCAGCATTTCATCCGGCCGAGGCTGACAACGTGCCACCGCCTCACGGCTGCCAACGCGAATCAACAACTGCTCATTGCCCGAATCCACAAAAAAGGAATTCGCTTTCAGATCTGTCACGGGCAACGATAGCATCTGGGCCAGCTGGGTAATCGATGCCGTAGGACGGCGCAAGGTGGCAGCCCGCACCTGCAAGGACCATCGGCCATCACGAAACCACATGGGCACAATTGCAGCCCGCGTTTCCAGCGTCATCAAATCCAGACCGCCATTCAGCTGGCTGACCACCTCTGCAGAACCCAGCACAGGATGGCCAGCAAACGGCAGCTCGCCCCCTGGTGTAAAAATACGTACCTTGGCATGCGCCTTGTCACTGTGCTGAATGAACGTTGTTTCGGATAGATTCATCTGTTGTGCCAACGCCAGCATCAGCTCATCGCTCATTTCGTAAGCGTACTCGAACACCGCCAATGCGTTGCCCGTCAATGGTGCTTCAGCGAATACGTTTACGATATGGTAACGGTAAGTCAACATAGGTCGACTGTGTTCCTTCAACTCAAACGACTGAGATCAAATGATTTAATTACGCGGCCAAAGCATGCTTTGACATAGGTGGGGGTGAATCACGCAGGAACTGCAAGGCACCTCGAAAAACCTCATTGTTGTCGTCATATCACGTTGCTCATGAAAAATACGTCCCGACATACCCATTGTATGTGGCATCAGCGCTGTTCACTTAAGCTTTGTCCTGACTGATAACGATTGGATGGCGAAGCACCCACGAGACGACCGACGGCAAACACGCATCTTGTATGCGTTGTAGTCGTCGCCGAATCGGGCTTCCAGTGCTATTTCCTCAAGCGGTAGCTGATAGCAGCCGAGATACGTCACTGCCGGTAGTCACCAGCCCCCTCAAACAAAGGCACAGCCAACTGTCACGCCGGTGACAGTGGCCGCAGCCTTGTCGCTGTCCGTCTGCAATAAAGGAACATGCTATGTCTTATCAACCTGCACGGTCTTTCAGCGCGGCCAACAGTTTACTGTGCACGCCACCAAAACCGCCGTTACTCATCACCAGCACATGATCCCCAGGACGAGCCACCGCCACAACTGCAGTCACCAGGGCATCCAGCTCATCAAAAGTAGCGGCTCGTGCCCCCATCGGAGCCAGTGCCGATGCCACATCCCACCCCAGATTGGCCCCGTAACAGAAGGTCATGTCTGCATCGCGTAAGCTGGCCGGTAGCTGGTCTTTCATGGTGCCTAACTTCATGGTGTTGGAGCGTGGCTCCAACACCGCCAGAATGCGGGCTGCACCCACCTTGCGACGTAGACCGGCAACCGTGGTATCAATCGCAGTTGGGTGGTGAGCAAAATCATCATAAACCGTGACACCATCTTCAACACCCCGTACTTCCATGCGTCGTTTCACGTTCTGAAACTGCGCCAATGCAGCAATGCCCTGCTCCACTGGAACACCCACATGGCGAGCAGCAGCCAGCGCAGCCAAGGCATTGAGCTGGTTATGCTCTCCCAACAACGCCCACTGTAATCGCCCCTGTAACCGGCCATCCAGCATCACATCAAACCCGTCATCATAAGCGGTACCAATCTGCCAACCCTGTTGGCCACCAAAGCGCTCTGTCGGCGTCCAGCATCCTCGCTGCAACACACGATCCAGGCTCGCTTCCTTGCCATTGGCTACAATCAACCCTTGACCAGGAATTGTACGAACCAGATGGTGGAATTGGGTTTCAATGGCCTGCAGATCCGGGAAGATATCGGCATGGTCGTATTCCAGGTTG
The DNA here is from genome assembly GCF_005503445.1 of Chitinivorax sp. B. Lineage (NCBI taxonomy): Bacteria > Pseudomonadati > Pseudomonadota > Betaproteobacteria > Chitinivorax > Chitinivorax sp. B. Next base: position 62,496 of record NZ_SCOH01000026.1, read on the forward strand.
TTCAGGATGGCGGTACGCGGGTGGTAGTGAACAAACTTCGAGCGCTTGTCGAAAAAGGCCGTATCGTACTCGTCCGCCTCAATCACGAAGAAAGGGCTGCGGCCGCCCGGCTCTTGCACTGGCTCACCCGGCAAACGTGCCGACAGGCCAAAGTTTTGCGGAATGCCACCAATCAGGAACCCTGGCGCAAAGCCGGCATATTCCAAGATCCACGCCAACATAGAAGAAGTCGTGGTTTTGCCATGTGTGCCGGCAACTGCCAGTACCCATTTGTCCTGCAATACCTGCTCTGCCAACCATTGCGGACCGGAGATATACGGCAACCCACGGTTCAGAATAGCTTCCATTAACGGATTGCCACGTGTCACCACGTTACCGATGACGAATACATCCGGGTTCAAGTCCAATTGCGACGCATCAAACCCTTGAATCAGCTCGATACCTTGCGCTTCAAGTTGGGTGCTCATCGGTGGATACACATTGGCATCACACCCGGTGACCCGAAAACCGGCTTGTTTGGCAATGACGGCTATGCCGCCCATGAACGTACCGCAAATACCTAGAATATGGATATGCATGAGACCAACTGGCATGAATGCCGGGCAAGGCAAGGTTGAGCATGTTGAATGTGATTCGAATCACAGCATCATGACTCAACCATGTACGCGCCCGACGGGTGAGCAACAATGTCCAGGCTTTGTTGACAGTAAACGGGCCGAATCGTTTTCAGGGGCAAAAACCCAACGAACCCACCCGGATTGCGTACCATTAGCAAAGCTCAGCGAAGCGGTTCTGGTTAAACGTATGGCAAGTCTGCGCAACACCACCAGAAGGGTTTGTTAATGGTACTAAGAACCTGTTCAAAGTCTGTGATGAGCAGCCACCAGCAGGATGATGCGCAGCGCAAAAACCGGCGTGTCTGTGTGATACACGAGGATTTTGAGCCGCACATGCGCCCCGATCGTGGTCGCGCAAAAAGACCTTGAACAGGTTCTAAATGCAACAAAGCTTAATTATCCGGTATCCGCCGCGCCAAGCAAAGCACGCCGATTGATCTGACATGACTGTTTTGCTTCATACGCAGGCCTTTGCCTATAATCTCTGGGCAGGCAGGTTGCCTCAACTGGGCTTTGACCTGCAGCCTCCTACCACGTTCAGAGCCCGTAGTAATGCGACTTCATGTGGCAAACCAACCACGTTACGACGCTCAACCTAACTCTGCCCATGGCCTCCAGACTCAGCTCACCTGCCGATATCGCCTGCATGGTCCTCAAACGCTTAGCCGACCTGGGTTTGCCACCTACACCGCAAAACCATGCCAAGTTCTACAACGATATTGCTGGTATCACCCAGACTGCCGGCAAGCCCGACGCTACGTCCAGTGACCTGCAACTGGTAGCCAAGGTACGGCATGTAGTGGAAGATGCTGCCGACTCCACTGGCAATCTGGCAGATCTGATCCGCAATCACAACGACGGCATCAAGACATCACTGGACACATTGCAACAACCCCAAGACACCCCCGAAGTGGTGCGCCTGCTGCAATCCATCATCCGTACAGCATCCAGCATGCACCACACGGTTGAAGACAGTCATGGCAATCTGTGCCAACTCACCACGGCGCTTCATCTGATGCGTGATGATATTGCTGCCAGTCGCCACGCACTGGAACACAATCCATTGACTGGGCACAAAATCACCAAGGATTGGATTTGCTTTTGAATCGAGAGGTTACCAAGTGCCAACAGAACAACAGCAGATTGACCATTGCATTGATTGATCTCGACTTCTTCAAACACATCAATGACAAGTTCGGCCATACCATAGGGGATAAGGTACTGATTCATGTCAGCAACATCACCAAGGCGGTGCTGCGTAATCACGATATTCTGGTACGTTATGGGGGTGAGGAATTTCTCGTGTTGCTCCCGGATACCGATTTAAACGGTGCTCAATACCTGCTGGAAAGATTGCATCAGGTGTTCCGCAACAATGCCATGTTGAGCGAAGGTAAACGCATCGAAATCAGTTTCAGCACGGGGTTGGCCCAATTGGGTGCAGGTGAAAATGGTCATGCGTTGATCCTGCGTGCGGATCAGGCGATGTACGCCGCCAAAAGCGCAGGCCGCAATACAGTTGTCATCGCACCAGATCAAGCTTCTACAACAGGATGACCCAATCTGCCACCAACAAACGTATTCCAGTCAATCTGATCACCGGTTTTCTGGGTAGCGGCAAAACCACGCTGATCCGCCATTTACTGCACCAGTGTCCCCCTGATGAACACTGGGCAGTACTGGTCAACGAATTTGGCAAGATAGGTATTGACGGTGCACTGCTGGCCCAACCGGGCATCAGCATCAAGCAGGTTCCTGGCGGTTGCATCTGCTGTGTCAGCAGCCCAATGTTCCGTACTGGATTGAACAACCTGATTCGGCAGGCCAAACCTGATCGTATTCTGATTGAACCTTCCGGGCTTGCCCATCCGGCCGCGATACAAACCATGCTGCAAGATGCCAGCTATCGTCAAACGTTACAATTGGGCGCCACATTGGCATTAATCGACCCCACCAGCCTACGAGATGGACGCATCTACCATCATCCCTTGTTAAAAGATCAACTGAATGCCGCTGATTTCATCATTGCCAGCAAAACAGACCAAGCCACTGAAGATGACTGGATCGTTTTGCAGCACTACTTGGCAACAATGCAACCACCACGGCAAATCAGCACAGCCATTCAACACGGTCGACTGGATATAGTCTGGCTGGACAAACCTGGCAATCTGCCTTTTCCCCGCCCAGCACCATCAAGCCCTCACCGACCAACCATTGCCCCAGCCCCCCAAAAGGCAGGTTATGGCATGCACCACCAGCGCAGTGCAGATGGTATCGCGCTTGGCTGGCGCTGGCCGCCCGCAAGACAGTTTGACCTTTCGACCATGCTTGCCTGGCTCGACACCCAGTTCGCCCTCGGCTGTCTGCGTGCCAAAGGCATTCTTCATACCAACGAAGGTTGGATTGCTATCAACCACACAGCACGAGAACGCCATCAAACCACCAGTGAATGGCAACAAGACAGCAGGTTGGAGCTCATCTATCCTCCGGATCATTCAATCGACATCGAACAGCTTGAAACTACATTGGCGCAGATATAAAGGCATCAAACCATCTCTTCTGCATACTGGTGAAATGCCTCGATTACATTTTCCCCTCAACTCCACGGTATTCAGTACTTTGCAACAACCGATCCACCGACCAACTGCTTGATCCAGTGGATCATCCAACTTGCATTTCGCCCATTCGATCATCACAATACGACAATTAAATATTTAGTTTCCATTATCCCTATGTCGTTCTCCTTGCCCGCCATCGGCAGCCTGGTCAGCCCGTTGCTGACCGCTGAACTCGACACCCTCCACCAGTTGCTCTCCCGCCCCGAACTCTCCCAACATGCCCGCCTGATCCGCATCGAGGGCACCCCGATGCCGGTGGTGGTGGAGCGCTTCGTGTGCTGGGAAGGCGTCAATCAGCTGGGGCGGATCGAAGTGGATGTGCTGATCGACCAGCTGCTGATCAAGCCAGCAGACTGGTTGGGGCAAGAACTGACCTTGACGCTGATGGACGCCAGCGGCCAGCCTCATGCCCGACATGGCTGTGTGGGCAGCCTGCACGAACTGGGCAACGATGGCGGGGTGGGACGGTTGCGGCTGACCCTGTACCCCTGGTTCGCCTGGCTGGCCTCCCGTCACGATTGCTGGCTGTTCCAGAACAAAACCGTGTTGGACATCGTAGGCGAGGTGTTGAAGGACTACCCCTGCGCCAACTGGCAGGCCAGTGTCAGTCAACCGTTACGCACCCGCAGCCTGTGCGTGCAGTATCAGGAAAGTGACTATGCCTTCCTCAGCCGCCTACTGGCCGATGAAGGATTGAGTTTCCACTTTGAACACGCCGCCGATAGCAGCAGCGAGCGTGCCTCAGCACAGACTGCCCAATCACCTGCCTCGCAGTGCAGCTTACGCATCACCGATCAGCACGCCGATTGGCCAGACTGTACCGCCTCCCCCCTTCGCTTCGGTCGCGTTGCCGCAACGTTGGCAGATGACCGCTTCACCCGATTTGAAGCCACCCAACGTGTCGCGCCGGCCAGTGTCGTGGTCAGCAGCTGGGATTATGATCAATTGCATGCGCCTGTAGGGCAAGCCGAGGCCACCCTCCTTGCCGGGCAGCAACCACTGCTACAGGATTACGATGGCAGTGGTGCCTACCGGTTTGACGATGCCGACCATGCCCAACGCATCGCCCAACTGCGCCAACTTACCCATGCAGCACGCGCCCAGGCGCTGACTGGCGAAGGGGCAGTACGGGCATTGCGCCCCGGTCAGCAGTTCGAATTGATTGAGCATGCCACCTTGAACGGCCGGTATCGGGTTCTGGAAATCATCCATGAAGGGGCCAACAACCTGAACACCGGCCTGCGTGAACTATTCAGCAGCACCGGTGTTGAACGGGGCAGTTACCGCCATCAACTGGTGTGCCTGCCCGCCACCCTGCCGGCCATGCCCGCACCGTTACCCAAACCCACCGCCTATCTGCAATCTGCCATCGTGGTCGGGGTGGCGGATGACACCCTGACCTCAGATCGCGAACACCGCGTCAAACTGCAATTCCCCTGGCAGCGTGGTGAACGTGCCCTGGCCGGTGGTCTGGCCCACCCGGCAGGCAACAATGCCCCCAAGAACGAACAGGCCATCACTTGGGTGCGGGTGGCCGAATGGTTGGCCGGCCCCAATTGGGGGAGTCAATTTACCCCGAGAATGGGTGATGAAGTGATGGTCGACTTCATCGAAGGCGATCCCGACCGGCCGGTGATCATTGGCAGTCTGTATAACGAACAGGATCTGCCGCCATTCAGTGCCGGGGTCGACGCCAGTGCCAACCATCCGGGTACGCTGTCCGGTTATCACAGCCGTAATCTGTCTGGCAGTGGCTATAACCGCTGGGTGCTGGACGACACCCCCGGCCAGCTGCGGACCCAACTCGCCAGCAGTCAGCTTGCCAGTGAGCTCAACCTCGGCTACCTGATTCAGCAACCCGCCCATAGCGGGTGGCGTGGTGCCTACCGTGGCAGTGGCTTCGAACTGCGCACCGATGGTTGGGGGACCTTGCGTGGTCATCAAGGTATCCTGCTCAGCACCCATGCCCGACCCCAAGCCGGCAGCACGCAGTTGGACACCGCCGAAACCCAAGCCACCCTGACCGCCACCGAGACCTTGCTCAAGCAATTGGATCAAACCGCAACCACCCATCACGCACTGCCGTTGACCAGTCGCACCAGTACCGAGCGACTGCACCAACAACTCGGCCACTACGTGGGTGCCGTTAATGGCCAGCCGGCCCAGCAACCCAGCGATACCGATCCGTCAGGCCGGCAGCTCCAAGACCCGGTGGCAACCTTCACCGCGCCCATCACGGTACTGGCCACCCCCACCAGCCTGGTGCAGACCACCGCCGCCAGTCAGCTGACGTTCGCCGGCCAGGATCTGCAGGCGATCTCCCACGGCGAGCAACACCTCACGGCCCATCAGACCCTTGGGGTGACCGCCGGCAGCACTGCCAGCCTGTTCACCCACCATGGTGGCATGAAGGTGATTGCCGCCAAGGCCCCGGTCAGTATCCAGGCCCATGACGACACCCTGCACCTGGTATCGGAACAAGCTCTGACCCTCACCAGCAGTCAGGATGAAATCCGCATCCTGGCGCAGGAGCAGGTGACGTTGTTTGGTGGCGGCGCGGAGATCGAGCTCAAAGGCGGCGACATCACCTTCAAGGCCCGCGGTAAGTTTGAGGTCAAGGCGGCGTCGGTGGTGTTTGATGGGCCGGGGCGCGAAATACCTCTGTTGGGTACGCTGCCGTTTGACAAGGAAAAAATTAAAGACTGGATCGAAATCGAGCGTAAATATGCCGATGGCGATCCCGTGCAGGGGGCAAAATTTACTGTCACTTATGCCGACGGCACCCAAAAATCCGGGAGATTGAATACAGAAGGTTTCGCTCATATCGACGACGTCCCGAAGCGGGGCGATGTTCAGATCACGATTGGGGAAGATGCTAGGCCATGGGTCATCAACGACGATGCCAAAGACGAAAACATAGACAACCCCGCTTACAAACAGAAAGTCACGCCAGAACAAGCAATTGAGCTTTACAAGAAAGTGTTTGGAAATCAATCATGAGTACCATGTCAAACGATTCTCCGCTGGACTGGCTATTGGGTGTTATCGCAGGTGACTTCAACGATGACCCAACGACGGCTCAAGTGATCGTAGGCTCAATCATTACAGCCATTCCCTTTGTCGACCAACTGGCAGATATTCGGGACATCGTTGCCAATATCAAAAAAGTGAACGATGACAGTAATGACTCCTGGGCATGGGTGGCTTTGGTCATCACGCTGATCGGGCTGATCCCAACCTTTGGGAGTCTACTCAAAGGAGTGTTGAAGCTACTGGTACGGGGTATCAAAAAAGGCGGCCGATACCTTGATGAGGCACTCGATTTGATCCTTGCGTTAGTGCGCGGTAGCGGCAAGGGGGATCCCGTACGATACCTCAAGAGCATTCCCTGGGAGACGTTCGGCCGCCAAGCGCTTGAACGATACGTCGGGATCATTAATGCCATCAAGACCGCTGTATTGGACTTACAGCATCGATGGCTGGCCAAGCAATTGATCGGCTCGGAAAAGCTGGCCAAAATCGCCTCGCAACTGGACATGTTGAAGCGACAGGGATACGACCAGATTCCTAAGACCATGCGATTCCTGAAAGCGGAATTGGATAAACTGCTCGCGAGAGCCAAGCCCGCTGAGATAGCGGGCCAGACTGAGACCAAAAACGCGCTGAAGCATAGCGAGAAGCCTTTATTGCGATTGGAATATGAAATCGCCAGCAAGCGCATGGTCGACAAGATCGATGAAATGAAAAAGGCAGGCAAGTCAGATGCAGAAATTGCTGATTTTGCCGTCAAAGAGAGGCGACGGTTACAGATTGCCACCCGGAAAGAAGGGGATCCCGACCTAGCTAATTTGATCGCCGCACGCAATAAGAAAGTTTACAATGACCCAGAGGGAATCAATGCCAAACGCGCTGCGGATGGTCGCTGGCAATATGAACAGATGGTAAAAGGTACTGAGCACAATCCTAAATACGAGATCAAGTATAAAACTGATGAAGAAATGATTTCTGGAGCCATGCGATCTGGCGGAGATGATTTCCCATGGGAAAAGGTACTGGAACTGGGCAGAGCCAGAAAATCTGGGGACGTGATAAGAACAAAAGAATTGGTAAATGAAATCAAGAAAATCATGAGACTCTAAATATGAACGCAAATCATGTTTTACTAAGAGATTTTATATATACCGATCCTGTACTCTGCATGGATATCACCACTGGTGAATGGCGCAATGCAACTGAGCTTGAGTATCCACCCGAGACCGAATACATCGGGGATGCGCCTAATCCCATTCGTGGCATTTATATAGTTAATAAAGGACAACACTTCTTTCGTTACGCAACACCAAACGATCGGGTTATTTTCCGAGACGACGCGGGGTCTTGTATCGAAATTGACGGACATATTTATGCAGTGGTCGAACCATCTAAAGACCTCGCTGGTGAAATAGAGCCCGATTATAATCTATTCCAACTCTTTCATGACAATGGTCAACTACTCTATCAATTTCGCTATGAGGCAACGCTTTATAGAAAGCTTTATGAAACTGAATTAATGACGGGCACCGGTGCAAATGTTATTTTTGGCGACCTGACATTAGGAGACTGGGATTTTTTCTATAACATGATTGATGCTTGTAGTTATGTAAAAAATACATTTAGTGAGAACCAAGCCAATGGTTCGCAAATAGGAGACACCCCAGCAATGCGCCTCCGCTGCGACGCCGACCAGCCCTGCCCTCGCACCGGCTGGTGGTGGAGCCCGGCTGCGGGTGAACAAGGTCGGCAGCATTTCGAGCAAGGCCAGATCCTGCCCAAGACCGAGTCGGATTACGGCACCACCATCTGGTATTGGGAAGCAGACCGGCAAAACTAATTCGTAGGGAGCGCTACACTACAGGCCGACTGAGCCCAATATTGGAATCGTCAGATGCAACGCAACCTGAGTTACGAAGCCCACCTGTGGTACACCATTACTTCACCGGATTATGTGCAGCGAGCCAAAGGCTATTTGCAAGATGCCCACGACTTTCTCTTATCACAGATGGGGCGTGAACCACTTGCAACTGAATATCCGCCGCTTATCCATTGGGCTAGCGAAATTCAGCACCTGATCGATACCTTTGATAATGAAATGGCCGTGCTCAGGCAGGGTGAATACGGTGCGATGCTGGGGTGGGGTGGGCGTTTGGAACGCGTGCCCAGAGGGTTTGACGAAAGCGTGCAGTGGATGTCAAACGAGGATTATCGAACCTTTAAACGCAAACTGAATTTGGCAGTGAGTATTTGCAGCGACTTTGACTTCGCGCTATCGATGAGTCGTATGTATTCCAGCCAAGGCTATAAGGACGGCACTAAAGACTGGCATTATTGCGTTCCAGAGGATATGGGTATTGTCAGCAACAATATTGCACTGAATTACGAGGAACACATTTTCCCCACTCCGCCCGCAGAACTCCCCGAATACGCGCCCGACACCAGCGTTACCTGCAAAACCGGCGACATCGTGCCCTGGACCGGCGTGTGGGTGCCCACCACCGGCATGGGCACGGCCGCACTGGTATTCGCTCGCAAACACGTGCAGATCATGCAGCCGTCTTACGAAGTGGCTTACTACGACGAAGACTTGGAGATGGTGACCAAATTCAATCTCGTTGACACCACCTTCCACCCGGTCAAACCCACCGGCCGCATGCTGCCCTGGCCGCAACCCGTCACCGCGACCGAGCACCTCGAACGCCTGCGCTGCGAAGCCGACCAGCCCTGCCCTCGCACCGGCTGGTGGTGGAGCCCGGCTGCGGGTGGACAAGGTCGGCAGCATTTCGAGCAAGGGCAAATCCTACCCAAAATCGAGTCGGATTACGGCGCCACCATCTGGTATTGGGAAGCAGACCAGCAAGACTAATTCGCGGGGAACGCGACACTACAGGCCAACTGAGCCCAACATTGGAATCGTCAGATGCAACGCAACCTGAGTTATGAAGCTCACTTATGGTACACCCTGACCTCGCCCGACTATGTGATGCAGGCGAAGGGCATCTTGCAGGATGCCTTTGATGTGCTGATGGATTGCGTCAAGGCCACGCCCTACATCGGCGATTACCCGCCGGTCCCCTATTGGGGGAGTGTGGTGGAAGAGTTGCTGAACAGCTTCGATAACGCTCTGGCCATGCTCAAACAGGGCGAATATGGAGAGATGATGGGCTGGGGCGGTCGCCTCATGCAGGTTCCACGCGGCTTTGACGAAGGCAACATGAACTGGATGCAGGGGCGCGCAGAGGAGTTCATGAGTTTATTGAACAAAGCGGGTAGCTATTGTAGCGACTACAACCGAGCGCTAGTCATGAGCCGTGAATATGGCAGTGCAAGCTACAAAGACGGGACTGGCGATTGGCGCTTTGAAATGCCAGAAGATATGGGAATAGAAGGCAACGATATTGCCCTCTATTATGAAAAATACGTATTCCCCAACCCACCCGCCGAATTGCCCGAATATGCACCTGATACCAGCATAACCTGCCAAACTGGCGATATCGTCCCCTGGACTGGCGTGTGGGTGCCCACCACTGGCATGGGCACCGCCGCACTGGTGTTTGCCCGCAAACATGTGCAGATCATGCAGCCGTCGTACGAGATCGTGAGCCGGGATGCTGACGGTTACGTCGATCAATACAATCTCGTCCACACCACCTTCCACCCGGTCAAACCCACCGGCCGCATGCTGCCTTGGCCGCAACCCGCCGCAGCGGCGGAACCCCTGGAACGCCTGCGCTGCGAAGCCGGCCAGCCCTGCCCTCGCACCGGCTGGTGGTGGAGCCCAGCAGGTGGCGAGCAAGGTCGGCAGTATTTCGAGCAGGGCCAGCTCCTGCCCAATCCCATCAAGGCAAACAGCAATCTTGGCTCGATGGCAAATATTTCACCAAACGATGACAAATGACCTTGCAATCTATGGGCTGGATTTCTCGAGCAAACCATCGGCGAAGAAACCGATTGTCGTTGCCAAGGGATTGATCACAGATAATGTGTTGGCGCTCACCCAAATCGAGTTGCTGACCACGCTGCGGGATTTCGAGCAGTTTTTGTTACGAGATGGGCCATGGGTTACAGGGTTTGATTTTCCCTTCAGTTTCCCGCGTGATTTGATCATGCATCAACATTGGCCCAATACATGGCCGGCCTTGATGCAATATATTCGTCAGTACTCCAGAGATCAACTCAAGGCCATTTTCAAGGTCTGGTGTGATGCTCGACCAGCCGGTGCAAAGTTTGCACATCGCACAATCGATCGTCCAGCCGGCGCTTCACCTTCCATGAAATGGGTAAACCCGCCTGTTGCATGGATGCTATTAGAAGGTGGGCCGCGACTATTGGATGCAGGAATATCATTGCCAGGTATTTGTACTGGTGATACCAATCGAGTGGGATTGGAAGCCTATCCAGGCTTCCTGGCACGACAGGTAACCCGAGAGTCATACAAAAGTGATGATGTGTCAAAGCAGACAACGGCCAGATTACAGGCACGTACCAAGATATTGCATACCTTGGTAGAAGGCACATTACTTGGTCTTCAACTTGATGCTCGCGAATTTGAAACCCAAGTACTAACAGATGGCAGTGGCGACAAACTGGATGCGGTCATGTGCTGTCTCCAAGCGGCTTGGGGATGGCTCCGCCGCCACGAGAACTACGGTTTGCCTTCCACTATGGACCCACTGGAAGGTTGGATCGTTTCAGTGCCAGCCCTACCTTCAACGGGCCAGCACTGAGGTACACCGATCAATAGCCCGTCTGCGTATCAGGATTGATCTGGTTGTGTCGCATCATCCGTTTTGGAATGAAGACTGTGTGTTTAGAAAGTGGCCATGCCCAGCTGGGTTTCGATTGTGCTTCATCAGTCTGTTTTTTGGACTTGAGTAATCTGGGTGTTTCCATCGGTGCAGGGACCGTTACCGCATGTTCTGATCTTTCTGGTAACGGTCTAGCAAATAGTGCATCCAATTCACGGTGACCCTGGATCAAAATTGGAATCAACCGGTTACCAGCTTTGAACAAGTCGAAGCTGGAACGGGCGGCAATGACTTTTTGAATAAAACTGAGCCACTCGGTCCACACCCGTCGGTAAAGGCTGCCCGAATCATCCGATGCAGTCCGCCCTGTATTTAGCCCTTCTGACATGGTATAGCCATATTGTTCGATCCACTGCGCAGTTCGATTGGCCAAACGATCAAAGACACCGTCTTGCAACCATTGTTGCACTGTCGCTTTGGTAGCCTCCGGTAGGCGATTATCCTGAATCAGGTAACCTAAAGCTTCAAACAAGTGGCTCGTATGATCACGTTCCGGTTTTTCAGCCGATCGTTGTAGCAGCGATGGTAACAATTGCCAGCGCTGATCCTGCAACCGGTTCAAACGTTCCTTTCCTGTCATCACGCATCTCCCAATATCGGCCTCTACCATAGGCACTATACGACAATGACATGAATCTAACATGAACAGCGATAGTAGAGTAAACAGTAAAAGGTTTTTTTACCAGGACATTGATTGATCCGCAGAACGTGTCAAAACTACGTTCCAGCGGTCCCAAAGCTTTGCTTCTTGTTGAGATGCAACCGATCCAATATTTGCAAAAAGAACGCGACTACAGTTAGTAGCCGCGTTTAAAAGAGACGATGAATAGATGGTCAACGAACAGCAAATAAGAGAGTGGGAGATTTGCCAGCCAGTTGATCACCAAACCACTGAGACATCAGGCATCTGCGCGAAAGTGCTTCCATGGCAGAACCTGGAAATCTGATAGTGGCTGTACGTCTCTGACGGCTTTCTGTTGCACACAGTCATTGGAGGCAGTGATGTGTCCGACCGACGCAGCTGATCTTGCAACCGAGGTAGTGGATGGTGAACCCATCCAACCCTGAAAGCTGATCATGGATTGCCCTACACCTGCCAACATCCACATAAACAGCACACATGTTAAGGCGCCGGCGAGCCCAAATTGTACGAACGGGTTGATAGTTGAAATCGTGTTAGTTCTCATCACTGCCTCCTGATTGCATTCATTGACGCGCTGTTGGCACGCCTTCCGTTTTTCAGTGATTGCAGTGTAGCGCAAGGTATCTTGCAGAACAAGATACCTTGCTAAAAAAAATACCTATCGTATACAAGATACCTTGTGATGTACTCTATTAAGGAAAATGTCATCAATACAGGTGCGACGATAGAGAGGGGGCTAGAAATGGGAAACATTACCGACTTGATCATTAGTTACACCAGAAAAAAAGCAGCACGGACGTCGTCGCGTGCTGCTTTTTTTGATACCGTCAGGTTGACTACAAACCATAGTGAACCCTATATGTATGAATTGCCGAGCTGAGACCTAAAACCAAACGTGGGCATTCATCCCAACGTGATTTCCTTTAACGGATTGGCTGGTATCTTCTTTCCACTTGTACTTGATTGCAGTGTAGCGCAAGCCAAGTGAAATGTTGTCTGTGGCTTCGTACTCATACTGCAGCACTAATCCTGGCGCATTCTTGAACTTATGTTTGAAACGATCTGTAAATTCAAAGGTTGTGTTGAAGTCATACCTCAACCCCAAACCTACCGCGTGTTTGTCAAAGTGGTAGGCTGGGATAATTTCCAGTGGATAGCGGTAGAACTGGAAGCTAACTTTCTTATCAGCGACCAACGGATCGTCACCTTGAACAGTATCAAAGTGATAGCCCAACGTTGCCTGAACTGACACGGGCAATTTGCTGAAGCGATAACGTGTACCAAAATCTACTTGGAACAAGCGCCCCGCACGCACATTTTCATTGTTGACCACTTTGCCTGTTGCTTTGTCATAAACCTTGATTTTGCCCATATCATCGCCGCCGGCAGTCAGCCCGATACCAGCACCAATCTGCCACGGGCTTCGGATAGTATCGTCCAGATTCATGTCAGCCAAAGCAGCGCTACTGGCACAAAATGCAGCCAGTGTCAGAAGGTACTTCATTGATTGCTCCATTATTTCAAGTGTATGAGCATTATAACCTGCTTCATGACATTGTTGTTTAAGGAAATCAATTTCAACTTAACCAGCGTTTTGCATGAAGACCACACCTATTTATTAGCCTGTACCCATTGATACCACTGCTCAAACAAAACAGGATCCAGCGCAGCAATAGCCGATCTGCGCCAAATATTATCCGACCAGAAATCATCATGATGAATGCTGCCTAGTCGCCCTCCGGCTTCAAGCAAAATCAGCGTACCAGCCGCATAGTCCCATAGCCGTTGACCACCATGTAGAATCAGATCAAATCGACCAGCCGCAACCCAGCACCAGTCCAATGTACTTGCACCTAGATTACGTTGACTCCCGAATGGCGCGACTGTCATCAAGCGTGCAGGTAATTTGCCAGGTAACCATTTCAGCTCCACACCAGCAATAGCTTCTCCAATAGCAGGCTGATGATTTTTCAGAGGTAAACGAACCCCGTTCACAAAGGCTCCGTGACCAGCTAAAGCATAAAATGCTTCGTCTGAGCAAGGGTTATAAATTACCCCCATGACGGGTTTACCCTGCTTAAGAAAAGCAACCGAGATTGCGAAGTATGGCAAACCATGGACAAAATTAGTGGTGCCATCAATGGGGTCGACACACCACAATCCGTCATCCCCATTTTCCCAAAGTGCTTGCTGCTCTTCATCCGTCATCTCCTCGCCCAATACCGGCGCATCAATGATGGTAGGCAGCTCGCGTTTCAGTCCCTCCTGCGAGGCCAGATCCGCTTCGGTAAACAAGGTGCCATCATACTTACGTGAGTAGGCCACATTCAGAAAACGTGGCATGACCTCAGTTTGTGCAATGCGCTTGACCGCCGCGATCGCGGCCTCAAGCGTATTCCAATTCACGTCAAACATCTGATTCCCACTTGATTGTTCTGTAGATAAGTACGTTGACACACGCCACTGCCTATCACGAAATTTGAGCTCTGTTCCGAGTCTGAAACTGACATCAGTACATAATGACTGACTCACTTGTACCGATAATAAATTGTATGGATGATCGACAAGAACTCAGCGCGATACACCATCAAACCGTTCAGGTCAGACAAGCATTTACCGCACCCTCAATCATAACTGGGTTTCGCAGATGGGATTGGCAACGATACAATTACCACCATCTTACCGCATCAAGCAGTGGCACAGGTTTTCGTGCCCTGGTTAACTGAATCAGCAATAGGAACACTTACTGGCCATGCCTCGCTTCTACATCGATACCCCACTTGTCGACAACATGCCAATTGACTTGCCTGAAGCGGTTTGTCGTCATGTGCAGGTATTACGTCTGCAACCTGGCGATATCATTACGCTGTTTGACGGCAATGGTCACGAAATTGATGCAGTGTTGGCTGACATTGCAAAGAAACGCGCCACAGTGCTAACACAATCGATACGCCAAACCGATCGCGAGTCCCCATTGAATACCACCCTGGTCCAAGCGGTTTCTAGCGGTGATCGCATGGACTACACCTTGCAAAAAGCGGTTGAATTGGGCGTGACCACAATTATTCCCGTTATCAGCGAGCGTTCCGTTGTCAGACTACAGGGAGAACGAGCAGAAAAACGCATACAACATTGGCAAGGTATTGTCATCAGCGCCTGTGAGCAATGTGGACGTAATACTGTACCAACAGTACATGCTCTACAGTCGTTCAATGACTGGGTTAAGCAGCCAAAACCTATAGCGTTGAAGCTGATGCTCTCACCCCAAGGCAGTGGTCGGGTACGCGATCTACAACCAGTCACGGAGATTGCATTGCTGGCAGGCCCGGAGGGTGGACTCACCGCAGCAGAAGAGGCTGCCGCCATGAATGTTGGGTGGCAACCATTGAAATTGGGACCACGTATTTTACGAACGGAAACCGCAGCAGTTGCTACGATCGCAGCACTCCAAGCATTGTGGGGAGATGTGTAAAACCACGGTAGTCACTTTCTACATCTCATAGATGGCACTCTCGATTAAATCCTTCCACCCTGCATTACTTCATCTCAATACCAAACACAAATCCGGTTTTGCTACCTCAGGCCAAGTCCTGTTCACACCCCATGCTTGACCGTATGGCTCCATTAAATCGAATCACTGTCCATCCTGGCTCCCTACAACCAAATTTATAAGCCCCCGCCTCAATTGCAAATTGCCCCTTCTCCTTAACTGCTTCTCCACACAAACCATTGTTGTAGCAATGGTTTCATCTACCTTAATCACATCACAACAGAAGCTTACTCAAAACTTACATTTTGCTTTACAAAAATTTAGAGTAGAACTATAGTTCAACGCGGTTGGAATCAAAAATGCAACCATAAAACTAGATAAATCATATATTTCCACGACAGTTGGAAGGAGATGGCCATGACTTACACGATATCGAAAGTATTCAAGTGCTTATCCGCTGCCGGGCTAGTCAGTATCGCGCTGGCGGCAAAGGCCGGTGAAGTAGAAGTACTGCACTGGTGGACCTCTGGTGGTGAGGCGAAGGCCGCATCAGAATTGAAAAAAATCATGCAAGGCAAGGGCCATACCTGGAAAGACTTTGCTGTAGCTGGCGGTGCGGGCGACAACGCCATGACCGTTTTGAAGTCCCGCGTGGTATCGGGTAACCCGCCTGCAGCGGCACAAATCAAAGGGCCATCCATACAAGAGTGGGGTGATGAAGGTGTTCTGGCCAATTTGAATGATGTTGCCAAAGCAGAACAATGGGACACCGTATTGCCCAAAGTTGTAGCTGACGTCATGAAATACAAAGGCAACTATGTTGCCGCACCGGTTAACGTACATCGCGTGAACTGGCTCTGGGTCAATCCAGAAGCACTGAAAAAAGCCGGCGCCAAGGTGCCCACCAACTGGACCGAATTTTTTGACACCGCCGAAAAACTACAAAAAGCCGGCATCGTCCCCCTGGCACATGGCGGCCAAGCTTGGCAAGATGCAACGGTGTTTGAAGCCGTCGCACTTGGGCTAGGTGGTGCAGATTTTTACAAGAAGGCATTCATCCAGCTTGATCAGGCAACGCTGAAAAGCGCCAAGATGGAAGAAGCACTGACCACTTATAAGAAACTCAAAAAATACGTCGACAAAAACAGCCCTGGCCGTGATTGGAACCTGGCAACCGCCATGGTGATCCAGGGCAAGGCTGGCATGCAGATTATGGGTGACTGGGCAAAGGGTGAATTCCTGGCTGCCGGTAAAGTGCCAGGAAAAGATTTTGTCTGTGCCCCTGCTCCTGGCACCAGCAATACTTTCACCTTCAATATCGATAGCTTTGCCATGTTCAAGTTGTCTGGTGAGGCAGCCAAAGCCCAGAAAGATTTGGCTGCTGCCATCATGAGCCCGCAGTTCCAAGAAGTATTCAACCTGAACAAAGGTTCCATCCCTGCCCGTTTGAACATGGACATGGCAAAGTTTGACGACTGCGGTAAACAATCCTCCAAAGATTTCGTCGCCACAGCCAAGACTGGCGGCCTACTGCCTTCCTGGGCACATGGTATGGCAATGTACTCGGCAACCCAAGGTGCTGTTCAGGATACGATTTCCCAATACTGGAACACCGACAGCATGACAGCCAAGCAAGCGATGGACAAGATCGCAGCTGCAGCCAAAGTGAAATAAGCGCCGTTGGTGATGAGGGCATTGCGCCCTCTCACAGTCCTCTGATCCATTGTGATGTTTACCTGCCGTGGTCAGCATAGTCACCGGCACGGAACGTGGTGGCAGAAATCTGTGCAGCCATGCAGATCTTGCCATTGGCACCGAACCGGGGTCGTGCAGACCCGTTTAGCTGATCCTGTGGCAAATCTTGTCCAGGTTGACGCCCCGGCGGCTTGCCCGCCGCCGGGATTTTTTTGGCTGACCCCGCGGCCAGCCGTCATTAACGCTGGCCTGGAACCCTACCAAACCTGAATGGCTGGGTTTGCAAGGAGTGAAATATGTCCCAATCCGTTACCACCAATTATGGCTCTCTCGACAAATGGCTACCCAAACTGGTCTTGGCACCTTCATTCGTGCTGACCTTGGTATTCGTTTATGGCTTTATCGCCTGGAATGGCTATCTATCTTTCACGCCATCTCGAATCCTACCCAACTATGACTGGGCAGGCCTCATTCAATACGAACGCCTGTTTGACAATGAGCGATGGTGGGTAGCGGTCAAGAATCTTGGCATCTTTGGTACCTTGTTTATGGGTATATCCATGGCCTTGGGTTTGATGCTTGCCATCTTCCTTGACCAAAAAATTCGCATGGAAGGTGTATTGCGCACAATTTACCTGTATCCGATGGCGTTATCGTTCATTGTTACCGGTACGGCCTGGAAATGGATACTTAATCCAGGCCTCGGCCTGGAACACTTGATGCACCAATGGGGTTTTGAAAGTTTCACGTTTGACTGGCTAGTCAATACTGACATGTCAATATATACAGTAGTCATCGCCGGGGTATGGCAGTCATCCGGCTTTGTAATGGCCCTGTTTTTGGCTGGGCTACGTGGTATTGACGATTCCATCATCAAGGCAGCCCAAGTCGATGGTGCATCACTGCCGCGCATCTACTGGCGAATCATCGTACCTTGCTTACGCCCGGTATTTTTCTCTACGTTAATGATCTTGGCTCATCTTGCGATCAAGAGTTTCGATCTGGTCATGGCACTGACCTCCGGCGGCCCTGGGTTCTCATCCGATGTCCCCGCAACCTTCATGTATTCCATGGCATTCACACGTGGCCAGATCGGCATAGGTGCAGCCAGTGCCATGATGATGCTGGCAACCTTGGCTGCATTGGTTGTTCCTTATCTTTATTCGGAATTGCGGAATAACAAACATGGCTGATACTCAAAACATGACTGCAACTGCAACGTTGCCGATCGCCCCGACCACGACGGAGGGCCAACCCATGAAGGTACTTGAACACTGGCTACCCAAGCCTAGTCGTTTCATCTTGTATGCCATCCTGTTCACAGTGGCCATTTACTATCTGCTACCACTCTATGTGATGGTCACCACGTCTTTGAAAAGCATGGACGAAATCCGTGAAGGCAATTTGTTGTCCTTGCCTAACTCTCCAGGGTTTGCCGCTTGGGCCAAGGCCTGGGGTGAAGCCTGTACGGGTGTGTCATGTGACGGGCTGAAAGGCTATTTCTGGAATTCCGTCAAAATGGCCGTCCCATCTGTACTGATTTCAACCATGTTGGGGGCGATCAATGGCTACATACTATCTAAATGGCGCTTCAGAGGCTCTGAGGTCATCTTTGCCATGATGATGTTCGGTGTATTCCTGCCATTGCAGGTTATCTTGCTACCAATGGCACAAACGTTGGGTTGGCTTGGCTTGGCTCGCTCCACGGGCGGCCTGGTCTTCGTCCATTGCGTAATGGGTATTGCCTCGACTACATTGTTCTTCCGTAACTACTATGTGGGCATTCCTGACGAATTGATCAAAGCAGCCACACTGGACGGTGCAGGCTTCTGGAAAATCTTCTTTCGAATCATTTTGCCGCTGTCGACGCCAATCATCATGGTCACCACAATTTGGCAGTTCACGCAGATCTGGAATGACTTTCTGTTTGGCGTGGTGTTCTCTGCCGGTGATTCACAACCTATCACCGTAGGCCTGAACAATCTCGCCAACACCTCATCCAGCGTAAAGGAATACAACGTCGATATGGCGGCAGCCATCATCGCGGGCCTACCGACCCTGTTCGTTTACGTTGTAGCAGGCAAATATTTTGTGCGTGGGCTTACCGCCGGCGCAGTGAAGGGCTAAACAAATTTCGCTGGCGTGGTCCATATGGCCACCCGTGCACAAGGAGATACACATGGGTGCTTTGAAAATCAAAAATGTTCGTAAGAGCTTTGGCGGTACCGATATTCTCAAGGGAATCGATCTTGAGATTGACGCGGGTCAGTTCCTGATTCTGGTGGGTCCATCTGGATGTGGTAAATCCACACTACTTGGCCTGATCTCAGGCCTGGAACAAACCACGACAGGTGAAATTTGGATTGGCGACCGAATGGTCAACAATGTGGCGCCAAAAGATCGCGACATTGCGATGGTATTCCAAAGCTATGCGCTGTACCCAAACATGAACGTGAAACAGAACATCGCGTTCGGCATGGAAATGCGCAACGTGCCCAAGGCCGAGCAAGAACAGATTATTGCTCGCGTTGCCAAGATGCTGCAGATTGAACACCTGCTAGACCGCAAGCCCAGTCAGTTATCAGGTGGACAACGCCAACGGGTTGCAATGGGTCGCGCGCTGGCTCGTAACCCTGGCCTATTCTTGTTTGACGAACCGCTTTCGAACCTGGATGCAAAATTGCGGGTTGAGATGCGTACTGAAATCAAACGACTACACGAACGAACCAAAACAACCGTTGTATATGTCACCCATGATCAGATTGAGGCAATGACTCTGGGTGATCGTATTGCTGTTATGAAAGATGGCATTATTCAGCAATTTGGCGGTCCACAGGACATATACGACAATCCAGCCAACATGTTCGTTGCGGGCTTCATTGGCTCACCGTCGATGAACTTCATTCACAGCACGGTTGTGAAGATCGATGGTAGCGTGGGTGTCAAAGTGGAAAGTAGTGGTAAGCAAATCGTGCTTCCAGTCAGGCATGCAGCTTCGGCCAAGCTTCAAGCATGGGCTGGGAAAGAAGTTATCTTTGGAATTCGCCCAGAGCAAATCACTGGCACGATCAATGTACAACAAGACAATCCTCACATCACTAAAGCCGACTGTAAGGTAGAAATTGTTGAACCAACCGGCCCGGACACTTTGACTTTCATCAACCTGAATGGCAAAGAGGCGGTATGTCGAGTCCACCCAAGTGAAGCAAAGCGCCCCGGAGAGCAGATGCAACTGGCTTTCGATATGTCCAAAGCCGTTTTTTTCGATCCCAAGAGCGAGGCTCGCGTTGCCTAAATCTACCCTCAACACATATTAGTCCATTGAGTATGTTAAGCAATTGACCACGTCATATAGTCTGTACCATATCAAACGGAATGGGTACTACCGGAAAGCAACAAGCTTGCTGACCGATACCCATTTCACTAATTTTGGGTGGTACCGTCATGCCATCCTGTCCAAAGACGGTGCATTATCTAACTTGGCTCATAAATATATCTTCAATTGACTGAGCAGTTCGTTTTGCCACCGCCATCATGTACTAACTGGTACGACCAATGGACCTAATGCGTGACAGCTAGTGCGGACTAAGGCTATGCTCCCCCGACTTCTTTTTATATAGCCCAGCATGAGTACAAATCGACTGATTGCCGAACTGCAGTCTTTTGAAGGCAATGAAAAACTGTTCAACCCCTGGCGCCAAAGGTGTGAAGAGTTTGATCGCTCTGACGACGCCCCGAAACAAAAAGCTACCCGACTAGCAACCCATCTCAACAACCCAGCGGCCAAACTGATGCTGCTGGGTGAAGCTGCTGGTTATCAAGGTTGTCGTTACTCAGGAATTACCTTCACCAGTGAGAAGCTACTACTGAGTGGCACTATTCCACGGATTGAACAATTAACCGAACGACTTACTCATCGTAGGCTTCCATTTTGCGAACCATCAGCGACAATTGTTTGGGGAGCCTTATATCAACTTGGTTTAGCCGATCAAACCATCCTTTGGAATACGCTGCCATTTCATCCCCATAAAGGGGAAGCTCTTAGTAATAGAACCCCAACCACAACAGAAATCAAATTAGGGGCGGGTTATCTGCAAATGCTGCTTGATAGCCTGGCAAATGACGTACCGTTAATTGCAGTAGGCAACAAAGCGCAGCAGGCACTGAGCCTGATCAACGTCAAACCCTTCGCTACCGTACGACATCCAGCGATGGGCGGTGCAAACCAATTCAGAGAGGGAATGCATCAAGTTGCTCAACGTCTAAGGTCACCTACCGAACGTACAACCTGAAGCATTAAACAGTAGCAATAGGGCTTCCAGATTGCCGTACAACATGGCTAGGCGGGGATTTCCACTTGCCAATTCAGCAATCTATCGAAACAATGGCAACTTTGCCGATCATGAGGAGAACACCATGCAACGCCCCACCCCGCTAATTGCATTGCTGCTGGCCGCCAGCCTAATGGCCCCGACCAGCCATGCTGTTACGCTGCTGGAAGGCTTGTTCGGCAAAACCGAATACACACCGCCAAAGAGTGGTGATAAGTTATACGAAGCCAATGAATTCGATTTCGTTCGCCTGACAGCGACAGATACTATTGGCAATCAGCATCCAGTACAGGTCTCCGTTGATCAGCTGAAATCAGCTCTGGCAGGTATTGAGCTAAAGAACGGCGACAACAAATCGCTCCCACTTTTCACCGATGATGAACTGACCGTTTTGTCAGCCCCAATTAGTTACGGCTTCTCCCGTGCAACCACAGGTCAAGATATTACATTTATGAGCACCGAACGCCATGGTGCGTTGGGTCTACTTGCACCCAAGTTAGGGACAAGTGGCCGAATGTTCATTAAGGATAATCGACTCCATGTCATCATTGGAGATGCACATGTCGAATACCAAGCACAGTACCGAATGACAGGTTTCAAACGCACGTTCAGCCAAGGCGATCGGCAAGCAGCATCGAAAGTAACATTACAGTTGAATCGAACAGCGCAAACAGCCGGTGGCCAGCAAATTCGTAATGACTGGGTAGCACTCTCTCTACAAACTCCCACAACAATAGCCTCGCCTATCACGACACCCGTTGCCCCGCTTTCATCAGTACCAGTAAATAGCGGTAAACCTGTTGCAACGACACCCATTGGAGTAAACATGACACCTTCCTCCACGCCAGTAGCTTTGCCACGAGAACAACGTTCTGTGGAGGATCGCTTACGAGCATTACAGGCATTACGCGATAAAAACCTGGTTACAGATGACGAGTATCGCCAAAAACGCGTTGAAATATTGAAAGATCTATAATTCTAAAATCGCCAATCATAGCTAATCTATTTAAAAAATAGATTGTTCCGGTCGACCTC
Organism: Chitinivorax sp. B; assembly: GCF_005503445.1. Taxonomy (NCBI): domain Bacteria; kingdom Pseudomonadati; phylum Pseudomonadota; class Betaproteobacteria; genus Chitinivorax; species Chitinivorax sp. B. The sequence continues at coordinate 84,766 of NZ_SCOH01000026.1, forward strand.
GCATAAAATTCTTCTGGGCATTAACCTAGGCGAGGTCATCTCATTACACTAGGGCGGGATCGAACTTTCATTTGGCATGGAAGTTAGGCTCGCGATGAATCGCCAAATTGGGGAAAGCGCCCAAAATCCCCAGCTGATTTATGCTAAAAGCGTACTTTCACTGATGAAAGTACGCTTGCCCTACACAAAAGCCCACATGCTAGACATGCGAAAGCCATAGTTTAGGATGCCATTGGCAAGTTCGATCCCGCCCTGGGTACGACAGTGCACCTCATCAAGCAACCTGGTGCCCAGTCCGGTAAGCTGCGAACCCCAATCCTTCACCGTCAACCTTGGCCATGGTCCTATTCACCCACCTCGCCGATCTGCCCGACCCACGTACCCCGATCAACATTCGCCACAACCTGATGGACGTGGTGTTCCTCACCTTTGCAGCCGTGCTCAGCGGCGCCAGCGGCTGGAAGGCCATCGAAGTGTTCGGTGATGCCCAACTCGACTGGTTGCGCCAGTATCGTGGCTTCGAACATGGCATTCCGCGTCGCCACTGCATTGCGCACCTCATCCGGGCACTGGACGGGGAGGCGCTGATGCAGGCGCTGCTGGGCTGGATCAATGCCCGCCGCCAGGGCAGCGGGCAGGCGGTGATCGCCATCGATGGCAAGACCCT
>NZ_SCOH01000027.1 GCF_005503445.1 Chitinivorax sp. B
GCGTTCAATCTGAGCCAGGATCAAACTCTTTCGTTCAATCCTAATCTCACGCAAGATTTCAGAATTATCTGATTTCTAAACGTGAGCACTTTATTTCTTTGATTAACCAGACCCGAAGACCTGGCAACCAACCCATAAGCGCCCACGCTTATCGACTGTATTTTTTTGTTAAAGATCATTCAGTTGCGCAGTCAAAACATCTATTCGTTTCGCCGCGTCGCTGCGAGAGAGGCCGAACTATACTCACCCTCCCCCTACTCGTCAACCATTACATGCAACTTTTTTGAAAGCTCTTGGTAAGCCCTTGATTCATCTACACCACACATTTAGCAAAGATTGCAAGCCACTCCTAAATTCGCAAAAATGAAGTCTTGACCTTAGCAGGTTATTGAAGCATCTGAAGTGTCTTTTCGGCACAAACACGCCACCACCAAACATCGGACCACACGCACCCCAGCCTTTATATAGACGCAGCGTACGAGACCTAGGCCATCAGCTCCGCTGGCAATGTCAAAGGAAGTGATTGTTTTCTGCCTTCACCATGAACGCACCACGCCCTAACATCCTTGCACGACTTCTGATAACTCCAGTTCAAGATAATGAGCCAGATTGATCTTTGTAGGATCTGCTTTAAATAGAAGTCGATCAAGCACTCAGTATCAAAAATCGGTATCAAAAATAAGAATGCCGGGATGTTTCACATAATGATTCTTCTATTTATAAACGTTTTGAGACAGTGACAGTGCCTGAGCCAAAATTGGTAAAGGTCAGATTGGATGGTTTACCAGCTACCATGCATCTGCATCAACAGACGTGCGGTCACGCTTTCAACAGAGTAAACTTGCGCCCCATGATTACCTTACGCAACTTGAGTCTGCAACGCGGGCTAAAACCGATTTTTGAACAAGTTAACCTGACGATTCACGCCAGCCAGAAGATTGGCGTGGTGGGTGCCAATGGGGCCGGCAAGTCAACGTTGTTTGGCTTGTTAAGGGATGAACTGCATGCCGATGCCGGTGATGTCAACATACCTCCCCGGCTGACCATTGCCCATGTAGCGCAGGAAACACCAGCCCTGCCAACACCAGCGATTGAATATGTCATTGATGGTGACGCAGAATTACGAACACTACAAAACGCACTTGCCATTGCCGAAACGGCACATGATGGTCATCGTATTGCCGAACTGCACTCGCAGATCGAACACGCCGATGGCTATTCTGCACCTGCACGGGCCGCCAAACTGCTTGCTGGTCTTGGCTTTGATAGCGACCAGATGCAAACACCTGTTTCTGCATTTTCTGGTGGCTGGCGCATGCGCTTGAATCTGGCACAGGCGTTGATGTGTCGTTCCGAACTATTACTACTGGACGAACCAACCAACCATCTGGACTTGGAAACTGTGATGTGGCTGGAAAGCTGGCTGCGAAGCTATCCGGGCACCTTGTTGCTGATTTCTCATGATCGGGACTTTCTGGATGCCACCATCAATACCATTGCCCATGTCGACAACAGACAAATCACTCTTTACACCGGCAACTACGAATCCTTTGAAAAGCAAAAGGCTGAGCGACTAGCTCAACAGCAGTCGGCCCATGCCAAGCAACAGCGTGAAATCGCACACCTGCAGTCCTTTGTAGACCGGTTCAAGGCTAAAGCCACCAAGGCTAAACAGGCGCAAAGCCGGGTGAAGGCGCTGGAGCGGATGGAGCGTATTGCAGCAGCACATGTCGACTCTCCGTTCGAATTCAGTTTCCGAGAACCAGAATCCAGCCCCAACCCGCTCCTACGGATTGAGCAAGCCAAAGCAGGTTATGGCGACAAAGTTGTACTACAAAGCGTGAACTTGACTCTGATGGCAGGTAGCCGTTTGGGCTTGTTGGGCGTCAATGGCGCCGGTAAGTCCACACTGATCAAGCTGCTTTCTGGTGAGGCAGCTCCTTTGTCTGGGCACCGTATTGAAGGCAAGGGGCTGAAGATTGGCTACTTTGCACAACACCAGCTTGAGCAACTACGGCCAGATGAAAGCCCGTTACAGCACATGCAACGGCTTGATCCGCAAGCCAAAGAAAGTGAATTGAGAGCCTATCTTGGCGGCTTTGATTTTCGTGGTGACATGGCCTTGTCCCCCGTTGCACCATTCTCGGGGGGTGAAAAATCGCGCTTGGCTCTAGCCTTGATCATCTGGCAGCGCCCGAATCTGTTGTTGCTGGATGAACCAACCAACCATCTGGATCTGGAAATGCGGCAAGCGCTGACGTTGGCAATGCAGGACTTTGAAGGCACGTTGATTCTGGTTTCACATGATCGCCACTTGTTACGTGCCACCACGGATAGCTTTTTGCTGATCGAAAATGGACAGGTTTCAGTATTCGATGGCGACCTGGACGACTACCGTGATTACCGGCAACAACAGGCAGCAGATGCCACCGGACCTTCGACCAGTGGCCAAGCAGGTGATCGCAGGGCACAAAAGCGGGCAGAAGCAGAAGAACGCAATCGCCTATCTGCCTTGCGCAAACCCATTGAAGCCAAGCTTAAAAAGTTGGACGCCGAAATGGAGAAGTTACAGGCCACCAAAGCGGTAATCGACGAAAAATTGGCCTCTGGAACGCTATATGAAGCAGATCAAAAGGAAGGGCTGAAGGCGGCCTTGTTACAACAGGCAGAATTGATCAGCAAACTGGAACAACTGGAAGAAGCCTGGCTGGAGCTACAAACGGAACTGGAGCAGATCGGCTGACCAGTTTGAAGCAGGTTTATCCAATATCTGCTTGGCAAACCTGCTTCATTTCAATGACATCAAGCCACTGCTTCCTCAATACGGCCATTCGGAATAAAACCGACAGGTATTCGCCCAACATACCACAGAGATAAGAGGCAGCTATCCCTAATAGCATGTGACTCAAACAGACCGAACAGGTCGCAATACTGGTGCAGCTATGGATTTCTGCAACATCAGTACATTACCAGCCAAGCACAGTGCAATACCGATGACTGTACTCGTATGCCAAGTAAACTGCTCAAACCAAGTCGACAGCAACAACGCCACGACTGGGATCACAACCCCCGCGTAACTGGCACGATCTGCCCCTATTTTGCCGATCAGGGTCAAATAGGCACCAAATGCAAGAATTGAACCGAAAACTGCCAGATAGATAAGCGACACGACGTAATTTACTTGCCAGAGCAATATCAGCGGGCGATCCAGTAATATCGCAACCAGGACCACAGCCAACGTACCATAGGCCATACCAAATGCATTGGACTGTACGACCGGAATCCCTGCCCGCACATTACGGCTGGATGCCATATTGCCAAGTGATGCACAAAATGTCGCCAACAACCCCAGACCAATACCTATCAAGCCTGCGATCAAATCATCGAATTGGGTCAGTTCCTGCCAAAACACCAGGCTGATACCCATAATCCCAAGCGCAGCACTGGCAATCACCTTACGTTCAATAGCCTGTTTGAAAAAGATGCGCATGCCCAGTGTATTCATTAACACAACCGTAGAGAACAGTACTGCGGTGGTACCCGAACTGAGAAAACGTTCAGTGTGGTAGATCAGTACATAATTGCCGCCAAACAACAATATGCCTTGCAAGGCAATAAAAGCATGATCGCGACGGGAGAAACGCATGGGCAGTCGACGCCACGCACACCATAGAAACAGAATCAGTGCCGCAAGGCCGAAACGATAGGCGACCGACCATTCGACCGGTACACTTCCCAATTGAAATTTGATGGCGAGCCAAGTAGAACCCCAAATGAGGACTGTCGTCAGATACAGGGAGAGATTATTCATGATGCATAGGGCTCAAGACAAAGGTTGGATCGAACCCTCAGCGTATGCCAGGACGGTCGAACATAACAGATGCAGTCCCCTCGATCTCGGAGGGATACAGTTTTCCAGCCACCTTATCTGGCAATTTACCCACATTCGAATAAGGTCTCTCCAATGCATGTGATGATTTTGGGTGCCGGTGTGGTGGGCACAACCAGTGCATGGTTTTTACGCCAGGCCGGTTTTGAGGTGACTGTCGTGGACCGACAGACAGCAGCCGGGATGGAGACCAGTTTTGCCAATGGTGGACAGATCTCCGTTGGCCAAGCTGAGCCCTGGGCAAATCCAGAAGCACCACGCAAGATTCTGCGGTGGCTAGGCCGTGAAGATGCCCCACTCCTATTCCGATTGAGAGCCGATGCCGCGCAATGGCGCTGGGGATTACGATTTTTGGCCGAATGCAGGATTGGACGTTCACATCTTCATGCCCAGCAATTGGTCAGGCTGGGTCTGGAAAGCCGTACACAATTAGGCTTGTTACGCCAACAGCTAGGCTTGGAATACGATCAGCAAACGCGAGGTATTCTGGCTTTTTTCGAGGATGCCAAGGAGTTTCGGGCTGCCGCCAACACAGTTGACTGGATGACTGAGCAGGGCTGTCCTCGCTACACGGTCAGCGCGCAGCAAGCTATCGACATTGAACCTGCTCTGGCACCCTTTTTACCCAAACTGGTGGGTGGTGTTTACACCGAAGCCGATGAATCGGGCGATGCACATCGGTTTACACAGGTACTGGCACAGCACTGTACCGCCGCCGGTGTGCGCTGGCAATTTGATACCGAGATCAAGCAGATTCACTACCAACATGGCCGCATTACCAGTGTGAGTGGGCTACACGGCAATTGCGCGCAGCAATGGCAGGCAGATGCCTATGTAGTGGCCCTCGGCAGCTACAGTCCACGACTACTGAGACCAATTGGACTAAAGTTGCCCATTTATCCGGTGAAGGGCTACTCAATCACCTTACCTGTTGGGGAGGACAAAAATGCCCCTTTCATCAGTTTGACCGATGAAGCCCGAAAACTGGTATTTTCAAGACTGGGTGGGCGATTGCGTGTAGCAGGCACTGCAGAATTGAATGGCTACAACATGGTGTTGAACCCTACACGCTTGAAAGCCATTGAACAGCGTACCTTTGAGCTTTTCCCTGGTTTACGCAATGTATCAGCCATTACACACTGGACCGGCTTACGTCCTGCCACCCCCAATAACATCCCGCTGATTGGCCGTACCATGTTTGACAATCTTTACTTGAATACCGGCCATGGTACCTTGGGTTGGACCATGAGCTGTGGCTCGGCCCGATTACTGACAGATGTCCTGCTTGGTGAGCGAACTGGCATCAATTCAGCTCGCTGATGAGTGACATACTGAGGTAATCGCTCAAATGCCAGCAATCAGCCTGCCGATGCCTAAATGCTATAAAGCCGGCCATGGAAGGGCGGTCTGGTCCTGCCAAAGGCCACCCGACCGCTCCCGCATTGCACTCGTCAATGGCAACACCAAATAGCAATTGTAGGTGGTACATCAGAATGAGGTGAAATTGAGCGAAGCCTGGAGTTCAGTATCCAAGTACGCGCGCAGCTCGTTTGCTCCCAGTCCAGGCTAGTCGCCATGTGGCGCAAATACAAGATGCGCGTACGGTTCTGATAGAACACTGGGGCTATACTGATAAGCAATTCGCATATCCTGCGTTTCTCCTACCTACGAATGATCAATCCGGGTGCCCAGCACTGCCAGGAACCGGGCAATCCAGGTAGGGTGGGCAGGCCAAGCAGGTGCCGTCACCAAATTCCCATCGGTATAGGCTGCATCAATCGCAATATCGGCGTACCGGCCGCCAGCCAATTCAACATCTGCACGACACGCCGGGTAGGCCGAGCATGTTCGTCCTTCTAGCACATTCGCACCCGCCAACAGTTGTGCACCATGGCAAATAGCAGCAACCGGTTTGTTGGTCACAAAGAAATGACGGACCATCTCTATGACTGCCGGGTTCATACGCAGGTATTCCGGCCCTCGCCCACCCGGGATCACCAATGCGTCGTAATCTGATGTCTTGATGTCAGCAAACGTGGCATTCAGCGTAAAATTGTGCCCTCGCTTTTCCGAATAGGTCTGTTGCCCTTCAAAATCGTGAATAGCGGTCGCAACAAACTCACCGGCACGCTTGTCCGGACACACTGCATGCACCAAATGCCCCACCGCCAATAGAGCCTGGAATGGCACCATGGTTTCGTAGTCTTCGCAATAATCTCCGCAGATCATCAAGATTCTCTTGGTTGCCATCGCTATCTCCACATTGGTTTGAACTTCAAAAAGCGTCAGAACCTGCCAAGTGTTACGCGCAACATGATTGCAAGGATAGTAACCGCCTAATCTGCCGAACAATTCGCTGCGGCAGAGTCATACTATGCCCCCACTCGGCCACGTGACCACCTACATCAGATAACAAGATATGCCAAGCCATTCAACAACACCGAGGTTGCCAGCACACAGCCAAACCAGACAGCCTTTGCCCGGTTTGCCGTCCTCACGTAGACAGGATAGATGGAGAATAGCTTGATTGCGGAAACATGGCTGACAATGGTGGCGTAGTGAATGGCCGGGAGTATGGGCACAACATTCCGTGTCGAATGATTTTTGCACCCGTTGGATCAGACAAAATCATCGCCCCGACGGTGGGCCATCTCTTCAGATTAGCTAGCACACCGGCCCATGCAAGTAACTTTCAACCATATCAGGCAGAAATCAGCACCAGACTGATCACACGAGCGTGTTGAGCAGCATAGTAGCCTGTAACAGTATGGCCAACACGCCAATCGTTCGACAAATCCAACAACAACTTCAACGTCACCGCTGTTTGATTCGCATCCCAACCAACTACCTCAGCATCATGAAAATAGAAGGATTTGCCGACAATGGGATACAACGCTTTATATAAGCTTTCCTTCAATGAAAAAACTGTCGCGATGAAAGCCGCCTGCTGCGCACCAAGCATATCAGCCAGTATGGTCTGCTCAGCAGGGGTCAGCACCGACTCTGCGATATTGTGCAGCGTTTCTGGCTTGAGCAAGGTTTCCACATCTATGCCGACACCACGGTAGTGTTCGGCACGAGCGACTGCCGCCGCCGCCATGCCAGTACCGTGGGTAATTGATCCAACCAGCCCAGCAGGCCATTGTGGTGCGCGGTCCTCTCCAATTGGCGCAATCCAGCCTTCAATACCAATGCTCTGCAAAGCTTGGCTAGCACATAAGCGACCACTGAGATAGTCAGCCTGCCGCTTGGGAGCCGAACGCTGAATACTTGTGGGAATCGATGTCCCCAATGTGTCCAGTAACACAGGTTGAAACGCGCTTAACTGAAATTCAGTTGCATATACTGATAGGTTGGGAAACGATTCTCGCCAAGGCCAGTAAGGCTGTGGCGGTTGGCAAAATGGCATCATGGGATGGTGATATCAACAGCAGACAGGGGCGGAACATAGCACAGATCCCACCCCGTCTGCCAAAGGCAGATCAGCTATTCGTGCCAAGTCCTTTGAAAATATAAGGATCAGCCAGCGCTTCCCCAGGTCAGAAAACCAAGTCAAAACGCCAGCTGATTGTTGCCGTTCATTTGCCCTGGTGCACTGTCATGCTTGATGCCGGCAGCGGGATCTTGCAACCAGAAATAATAGAACTCACGGGCAAGCGATACAAACACCTGCTGCCCTTCCGGTGTAGTGAACAATGGCAACATGGCATCAACAGCAGCACGGTAGACACGTGGGGAGGAAGGATATTCACGCGAGACATACATCAGCAGCCGCAATAGCCGTTCTCGCACATCAATGGCCGCCTTGGCCAAGCCTGTAGCATAAAGTTGCTGTAAGTACCGTTCAATGGCAGCCCAATCAGTACACACCCAGGAACGCGCCCGATCCATTTCAGCCAACAGATCACTCAAACTGCCTGCGGCATGGATATGGATCGGCTCTTCATTGACCAGTGCAGCCTGAGTCAACTTGGCGAGTGATTTGGTATCACAGATCCAGAAATTGTAGAACTCGCGAGCAGCTGTTTTGAAGATTTCCTGCGACGCAGCATCATCCGGAAATTTACGCAATACCTGATCGACCACTTCCCGGTAGAGATCGCCATTCAACGGCAAACCTTCCAGCATGGACACTAAATGCCGCAGGAAATGCTTTCGTAAATTGATTTCCCGTGTCGGGACGCCTTTGGTCTTGATCAACGCCAGATAAGCGTCCAACGGGCCTTCATGAACATCGTTTTCCTGATCTGAAACCATCGCTCTCGGTCTTTAGCTAGCACACTCAGTTTGAGTATAGCGCCTTCTCAACCCGCCACATAACCGAATACAGTAAATTACAAAATCAGCCGGCCAGCATCTCTTCAGCGTGTTTCAAGGTGGTATCGGTAATCGCCACACCACCAAGCATACGGGCAATTTCAGCGATGCGCTCCGAGGTATCCAGCTCACGAATCGATGACAAGGTTGCACCATTGGTCATGTGCTTCGCCACTTGCCATTGTTGATCACCACGAGCTGCGACCTGCGGTAGGTGTGTGATGCATAGCACTTGGTGAGCGCCCCCCAGACGCTTCAGCAGTTGGCCAACAATTTCAGCCACGCGCCCCCCGATACCCACGTCTACCTCATCAAACACCAAGACGGGTACCGAAGCCACGCTGCTGGCCACCACCTGCAAGGCCAAGCTGATGCGCGACAACTCACCACCAGATGCAACCTTGGCAAGTGACCGCGGCGCCATCCCCGCGTTGGCGCTAACCAGAAACTCAATCTGCTCGAGGCCAGTGATCGAGCCTTCGTTCAAGGGCTTCAATACGATCTCGAATCGGCCACTGGCCATGGCCAGATGCTGCATTTCGGTGGTTACACGGGCACCCAGCTCCTTGGCCGCAACCTGTCGTTTTCTGGAAAGCATTGTTGCGAGCTTGCAGTATTGTGCTTCTGCAGCCAGTTCACGTTGCAACAGACCGTCGTCAGCGTCATCGCCCCCCAACTCGTCAAGCCTTTGCTGCTTGGCTTGCTGCAGCTCACCCAAGGCTTCTTCGCTGACACGGTATTTGCGTGCCGTGCTGTGAATCGCATCCAGGCGGCTTTCCACCTCCTTTAGACGTTGCGGATCAAGGTCGGCACGCTGCAGATAATGGCGCAAGCCATATGCAGCCTCACGCAACTGCACATCTGCCGACTCCAGCAGTTCAATTGTTTCGCCCAAAGCCGGGTCAAACTCGACCAAGGGCTGCAGACGCGACAACACGGCTCCGACCACACCAGCAGCACTTGGCTCATTTTCCGAGATCATTTCCAGCCCAAATTGCGCGCCTTCCAACAGACTGGCGGCATTGGATAAGCGAGCATGTTCATTCTGTAGATCACGCCATACCTCTGGCGTCAGCGCCAATGCCCCCAGTTCTTTGACCTGCCACTGCAATTGCTCACGCTCTGCAGCATAGGCAGCAGCGTTTTTTTCCCACTCCAACCTGGTACGCCGCAGTGCCTGCCAGCTTTGCCAAGCGGTACGTACTTCTCCAGCCAATTCCAGCAAGTCGGCATAACCATCAACCATCGCCCGCTGGGCATCCTGCTTCAATAGCGATTGATGCGCATGTTGACCGTGGATGTCCACCAAATGCTCGCCCACTTCCTTCAATTGCTGCAAGGTGGCAGACCGGCCATTGATAAAAGCCCTTGAGCGCCCGCCCACGTCAACGGTACGTCGCAGTAACAGGCAATGCTCATCGCCTTCCAGCGCTTGCTCGGTCAGCCATCGCTGCAGCTCAGCAAGTTGGACAATATCGAATTCTGCTTCGATTTCGGCTTTGTCCGTCCCGGCACGAACCACACCGGGCTCAGCCCGTTCGCCCAGTACCAAGCCCAGCGCATCAATCAGGATTGATTTGCCAGCACCGGTTTCACCAGTCAGAACAGTAAAACCCGGCTTGAAATTGAGTTGTAACTTGTCAACGATGACAAAATCACGGATACGCAGCGTCAGCAACATAGTTGTGGTATCAGAGTAGTTTTTCGCCCCAATGCAGCTTGTGCCGGAGCATGTCGTAATAACTGTAGCCAATTGGGTGCAAAATTCGCAGCGAATTGCGATAACGGCGAATCACTACCCGATCCAGTTCATGCAATTCATTGTGTGACTGGTTGTCGAAGTGTACCCGCGCATCCTGCCCACGCGTGAGCATGAATTCGACCACGCAACCATCATTGATGGCAATTGGCCGGTTGGACAGGGATTGTGGGCAGATTGGCACCAATGTGATGGCCGGTACCGTAGGATGTAAAATGGGCCCGCCAGAAGCCAGTGAATAGGCAGTAGACCCGGTAGGCGTACTGACAATCAGGCCGTCCGAACGTTGGCTGTAGACAAATTGATCATCAACAAAAATCTCGAACTCAATCATTGAGCCAGTCGCACCACGACTGAATACCACATCATTGAAAGCCAGACCTTTGGCAATTTCCTGATCATGGCGGAACAATGTCGCTTCGAGCAGAATACGCTCTTCCGGGATGAATTCTCCTTTCAGGATATCCGCTACTGACTGCTTCATTTCATGTAACGGAATATCCGTCATAAATCCCAACCGCCCCTGATTGATACCCACCAGAGGGATTCGATAAGGTGCAATCAGGCGAGCCACAGACAGCATGGTACCATCGCCCCCCAAGACCACGACCAAGTCAGCCATACGCCCGATCTTGTCTCGCTCGATCAGTTGAAATGGCGCAGCCTGCAATGGGTCGATACTTTGGTCGTCAAACAGTACAACCACCCCATCTTCTGTCAGGAAGCTTGCCAGATCCAGCATGGATGCGACGATCTCAGGCTTGCCATGGCGGGCGACCAGTGCGACCTTTTTGAAAAGTGATGTCATCTGCCGCCCCTAGTCGTCATGCATCTGGTGTGAGCCAATCGGCACACTGGAAGGTCTGTCCTGTCACACCTTTGCTGTCTGCCCCCAACAAATAGAGATAGATTGGCATCAACGCAGCTGGTAGCGGCAACGATTCACGCGCTTCTCCCGGATGGGTTTTAATACGCTGTGGACTGTGAATCGGACCCGGCACCACGATATTGATACGCGGATCAGTTTGAGCATCCCATTCACGGGCAGCAATCTGTGCATAAAACATGGCCGCTGCGCGAGATACCGAGAAACTTCCCCAATATGGGCTAGCCTGCAAACCATGAGACTCACCAACCAACACCACACTTCCGTCCCCACTGGCACGCAGTAATGGCAGGCATGCACGAGTCAGGGCGGCGGGTGCCACCACATTGACACGCAAGTGGGTCATCCAATACTCCATGGGTTCCTGCTCAAGCGGGAACAAGCCAACAAAGGCCGATGCATTGTGCAGGATGCCATCCAACCGACCGAGTTGGCTTTGGATCTGAGTGGCAGCGTTAGTCAACTCGGCCTCGGTAGCCCGTTCAAGATCCAGCGCCACTGCAGCGGGCTTAGCCCCACCATTGGCTTCAATTTCGTCATATACCGCTTCCAGCTTTTTGACATGACGCCCCAGCAGTACTACCGTAGCGCCATGATGGGCCAAGCATAGCGCGGCCTCTTTGCCGACACCCTGTCCCGCCCCGGTAACCATGATCACACGATCCTCCAGGTGATCGGAGCTGGGTTGATAATTACGAAAATCGATCATACTTTTATTCAATCGTGATTGAGTAGATCAGCGTGTTGTCAGCGCGATCCACAGTTTTCGAATTGGTGTCAACGAAACCCGTTGATTCAATATACAAGCCGGCCCCATGGCGATTACTTCGGCCAATGTCGCACGGGCGATGGCGGCCAGAATTCGGCCATATCTGAGGCTACGCTGTTCCTTGGCTGGCAGCAATGGGGTGGCCTCATCCAATTGGCCCAGAGCCCGTTCAATCTGACTGCTGGCAAGACTTGCCAAATTCGGGTGTTCGCGCAAAGCCAGCAGATCAGGGGCCGGCACTTCAAACCGCTGCAAATCTTCCAGCGGCCAATAGACAATGCCTTTTCGAAGATGAGCACCCGCCTCCAGTACTAACTCGCACAAGCTAAGGCCGATACCCAGTTCATGGGCATACTTGATTTGCTGTCGATCCCGACAGCCAAGTATCTGTGCCGCCAACTGCATCAACATGCCACCATGGCGGTAACAATAAAGTCGCAGCCCTTTGAAATCATTGTAGCGAGTATGGCGCAAGTTCATTTCCACACCATCCAGCAATTCCTGCAGCTGCTCACGAGCCAACACGCCAGCGGGTACCGCATCATGTAGTGCCTTGGTCACCGGATGTTCAGGTTTGCCTTCCGCCCAGCGATCCAGCTCGGTGGCCCACCAAGCAAGCTTGGCTTCAGCAATGGCCGCATCCGAACACTCGTCGAGCCCGTCATGCAGCTCTCGTGATAATGCATACAGTGCAATGATCGACTGGCGGTAGTGAGTGGGTACACCACGCAGTGCGTAATAGAAGGCAGAACCAGCCGGTGCGGCTTTCTGCTCACAGTAAAGGTGGTAATCCAACGTGTATCCGATTGGCAAGGCGTCACAATGGTAACCAACAATTGCCAATCTCTCCCGATATTGCCAGCGCGAATTATAGCAGGCGGCTATCAGGGACAAATTTTCGAATTGTGCAAAATTTTTTATTTACCCCCTTTACAAACCGAAACGACCTATCTAGAATGCGCAGCCTGTCTCGGGGGTATAGCTCAGCTGGGAGAGCGCTTGCATGGCATGCAAGAGGTCAGCGGTTCGATCCCGCTTACCTCCACCAAGAATCAGATTGTTGGCAAAACAGGACGCTGCCAATAATTAAAAGGCCAAGTCCCCATCGTCTAGAGGCCTAGGACACCGCCCTTTCACGGCGATAACCGGGGTTCGAATCCCCGTGGGGACGCCACAAAAGAAACCAGAAAATCGTAAAGATTTTCTGGTTTTTCTTTTTTTGGCGCATTTCAATTTCCAAAAAGCCCGGGGCATCCGGGCTTTTACAGCAATGGCTCAGCGCCGCTTCTTCCCACGAGAATTTTTCGCTTTACCACCACTTTTGCCTTGCTTTGCGCCCTTCTTGGGTTTAGCCGCGTCGCCTGTCATCTCGGCCCTGTTACGTCGACCACCATAACCTTGCCGTGTTGCCAGATTTTCCGGGCTCAACGCCGACACCAGATCCCCCATTTCAGGCAGGCCATTCACCTTCAATGCCTGTTGACGCTGCACCATGCCAGGCAATGGCTCCAAATCAAAGCGCCTGGACAAGAACCACAGGATGGATGTCGTATCGTAGGGAGTCGAGTCTACATAGTTGCGGCGCGCGTAAGGAGAAATAATAATCGCCGGAATACGCCCCCCCGGTCCCCAGCGGTCCGCCTTTGGCGGCGACACATGATCCCAGAAGCCCCCACCGCCATCGTAAGTCACCACAATTAACATGTCCTTCCATTGCGGGCCTCGGATCAACTTGGCCACGATATCGGCAATATGTTGATCACCACTCAGCACATCTACATTACCAGGATGCTGAGTCAGCTCACGCTGAGGCTTATAAAAGGACACAACAGGCAACGTGCCTTGCTCAATGTCCTGCAAAAACGCTTCACCATCTTTCAAATGCACAGCACGCGCCGCGGTTCCAGGTGCATAGTTGGCATAATAATTGAATGGCTGATGGTGAGCCTGCAACCTGGGTGGTAGATCACTTTCAATCGCTGTGCCATCTGTATGCGCCCGCTGCCAACCACCCGCATACCATGCCCAACTGATGTTTTTTTGCGATAACCGATCGCCAATGGTGAGTTGAGTTTGTGGCGGCAACGTGCGGCCATCTTGCGAGTCTGTAATTTGCACATTGCCGTCAGCGGTGGACACTGCTGATGACAGCGGATAAGGCGGCTTCAAAGCATTGACCGCAAAGCCATCTGGCGTCAGTGCACCATCGCGCACAAACCTGGGCTTTTCTATAAGTGCAGAACCCAATCCTGACACCACCTGCAACGATTTACCGTCCTCCGCCACGGCAGCAATCCAGTCCTTGGCCGGGCTATTGGCGGCATCGGGATAAGTCGGAGTACAGGCACAAATCAGCCACTGATGATTAAGAAACGAGCTGCCAAATGCCGCCATGTAGAAACGATCTGCCAGGGTAAATTGCTTGGCCCATTCCCACATCGGTAATTTACTGCCATCGTAATAACCCATTGCCAACGCCCCCACGTCGGACCAGGCGGCGAACCCATCATTCTTACCATCATTAAGCTGCATCTGGTGCTGATAAAATTGGTGTTCCTGATCACGTGTCGCCACATTCAATGACTGGTTGAAACCCTTGGGGTCATTGATCTGAAACGGGGCATTGGGCAGATTGACGGCATTGTCCTGAGACACATCGCGTGCCCCCCCCAAAATCGGTGGCAATGTAGCCAACGGCTTACCATCCCGATCCATCTGTCGGGTCGATTCTGGCTTGGCCTGCTTGATGCCATCTGCCCTGGGGAACAGGCCGTACACGTGATCGAAACTCCGTCCCTCACCGTAGATCACCACGACATGCTTGATACGTTCAAGTTGGGCATTCGTCACTGCCGTTGTCACGGTCGGATATGCCAATGCCAGACCTGCCGTCAGCCACCAACCCGCCCCAGGTGCGAATAAGAATTTCATCAGTACGCCCCCTTGCCAGTATAAATGACAAATAAAAGCGGGCAGGATACTTGAATACCAGCATACGCACCAAATCTGGTGGGCAATACACGCTCACCCACCTGCGACATCACGATGAAGTCGTCACCCAGCACTGCAAGGGGTCATCATGTATTGAGATCAGTCAGACCAATGTCTGCCCAATTTGCAACGCCCTGACATCCGGCAGTTTGGCCCATTGGCTTACCAGCAGCATTGGCTGACGATCGCTTTCCACCTCAACCATGATATTCAGCATGCCTTCCGTGCCACGATTAGCCGTCAACTCGTACAACACAAAACCACGGTGACGTGCGACACGCAATAATCGCTCCAGTGCACCAGCACGATCCAGAACAGTCAGATTCAAACGGCTTCGCATTCCAGCTCTCCTTCAAGCATGTAAAGATTCGATTTGCCAGGTGGCACCAGCGGCCAGACATTGGTTTTACGGTCGATTTTGACGTGAAGCAGCATAGGGCCTGGTGTTGTCAGCAACTCCAGCAACGCGCCCCGTTGCTCGTCACGATATTGGATGGCGCGGGATGGAATGCCGAAAGCAGCGGCAACTTGCGTGAAATCCGGGTTGTCCGACAAGTCAGTCTCGCTATACCGCTCTTCAAAAAAGAGCTCCTGCCATTGCTTGACCATCCCCAGCATGGCGTTATCAAGCAATACAATCTTGATCGGCAGTTGGTAACGGCCAACGGTGGCCAGCTCCTGCACATTCATCATGAAGCTGCCATCGCCCGACACATTGATGACAGTCCGGTCCGAATAAGCCAGTTGCGCACCGATTGCTGCCGGCAGGCCAAAGCCCATGGTTCCCAGGCCGCCACTGGTCAGGTGCTGGCGAGGCATGGAAAATCCGACATGTTGTGCCACCCACATTTGGTGCTGCCCGACATCGCAACATACGATCGCATCACACGGCATGAGTTCAGCCATACCCCATAGAAAGGCCGGCGCAAACAGTGCAGGGCCTGGTGCGTCGTAACGGAAGGCATAACGCTGCTTGTCCGCCAAGCAAGTCTCGCGCCACGCTTCGATTGCAAGGGACGATGCCAGCGGCGGCAAGACAGTGTTGAGATCATCAGTGATGGCAACATCCACCCCGCGCAACTTGCCAATCTCTGCCAGATCGATATCCAGGTGAATTACCTTGGCGTGCGGCGCAAATTCATCCAACTTA
Source organism: Chitinivorax sp. B (assembly GCF_005503445.1). Lineage (NCBI taxonomy): Bacteria > Pseudomonadati > Pseudomonadota > Betaproteobacteria > Chitinivorax > Chitinivorax sp. B. Next base: position 15,762 of record NZ_SCOH01000027.1, read on the forward strand.
CCCGTCGCCCGGTCATCAAATCGAGCCCCGACGGCGATCAACAAATCGCAGGCCTGAACTGCCCGGTTGGCGGCCTGAGTACCATGCATGCCAAGCATGCCCAGATTCAACGGGTGATCATGTGGCAGGACACCAATTCCCTTGAGCGTAGTCACCACCGGCATACCCGTGATATCAGCAAACGCCCGCAATGCTGTTACCGCGTCAGCCAGCACCACGCCCCCACCCACATACAGCAATGGCCGGTGGGCATCCCGTATCAACTGCCCAGCCTGGATCAATGCCGTGGCATTGGGACAGCTTGCCCGGCAGGATGAACGTGGTTGATAACCGGTCGGTACACGACCCAGCTGTATGTCTTTTGGGATATCAACCAGCACCGGCCCCGGCCGGCCACTTCGAGCCAGCCAGAACGCATCGGCCAATACCTGTGCCAATTCGCCGGGTGATTCAACCAGGAAAGAGTGCTTGACCACCGCCATGGTCATGCCCAGCACATCCACCTCCTGAAATGCATCCGTCCCAATCAACGGGCGTGCTACTTGCCCTGTCAGCGCAACCAGCGGAACCGAATCCAGCATGGCGTCCGCGAGCGCAGTCACGATGTTGGTGGCCCCTGGACCGGATGTTGCCACACATACGCCAACCCTGCCCGACGCCCGTGCGTAGCCGCACGCGGCCAAGGCAGCACCTTGCTCATGTCGGCACAAAACGTGCCTGACCGGCGCACCATATAGCGCATCATAAAATGGCATGATGGCGCCCCCGGGGTAACCGAATATTTCCTTGACGCCCTCTTGCCGGAGCGCTTCTACCATTAGGTCTGCACCACGCATAGTCGTTTCCTTGGGGCTGCAGGAGAACGCCGGCTGCCGGCCTCTCCAACACAACCCATTGATTGAGTCCTAAAACGACGAAGCCCCCGGACCTTTCGGTGCGGGGGCTTCGTCACAATCTGGCTTTATCGGTTAGTGTGTTCTTCCGACCAAGCAGCAACGCGCCCCGTGACGTTTAATCACGGTGCGAATAATAATAATCGTGGTAGCTGCAATAAACGGACGCATAGGGCCGGCGAACAAGATCAATAAGACAAAGAAAGAGGGCTTGAGCTTAACCTGAGACCTTTACACTGTGCAACCGATTCTTGAGCGGCATCATGAATGGCGAATCAGTCGGTCATAGTGCAACCCACGCTGAATTCGTGTAACGGCCAAGTCGTCAATAGCTTCTTAGAAAAATACAATTTGCCCCGCTATGCTTGAGTGTGATGCATACCGGACGCCATGTCGGTTATGTCATTACCGCGTTATGGATCTTAACCGACCAGATCGCTGGCGCTCAAAGTGTTCCAGCGTATGAATAGGGGCCGTATGGATCGAAACGATTTACTGGCAGCCACCCGTGCAGAATTTATGCATGCCTTTGTTGACCCGCTGGAAGCCCTGCTCCAGCGCTGTTCAGAGCATTTGTTTCAAAAGGCGGATGCCCATCCTTCCCCAGTCGAACGACGCAAGCTGATGGATGCGCGCGATATCTTGTCGCGCCAGACATCACTACTGAAGCAAAATCTGAAGTCATCAATGGAGCATTTGATCAATCGCAGCTTTCAAACCGCCTACAGCACCTTCCGTCCGTCATTCTCCAGCATGCAGATCAATAGCCTGTCGCTAGTGGAAACCTCGACAGTGGATGACGAAATCCGCATTGAAACCATTACTAAGCTTTTGCGCAACGAGGCCGAAGAACAATTGCGCGACCTGAACATTCGGATTGCACTGTTGTTTGAGCAGGACAATATCAAGGAGCGGGAAAACCCATTTCGCCCCTATCTGTTTTCACGCTGCATCGCCACCGCCACAGAGCAGCTTGCATTACCTCCTGAGATCGCCGCCGTACTGATCGTACAATTGGCAGAAGAGTTCGGCAGCCGGATCGCTGACATTTACGGGGCGCTGAACAGTTTGCTGGCCAGGCATGGCATTGCTGCCGAGCTGCAACTGAAGATACGCCGCCCGGTTTCGTCAGGTAGCTCAAGCAGCACCGCAGCCACGCCCGCTGCACATGAGACACAGGCAACGACAGACTACGCCCCCCTCCCGGCAGGTGGACCAGCCAACACGGGTGCCACCCATTTACCCTCCAATGAAGATCTATTGATGCAGTGGGTGCAACAGCAGTCAGCCCAATGGGGAACATCTGGACGAAACACAGAGCATCCCGCCCCCCCTGCCACCACATCACCCGCTACAACGCGTGGCAGCTGGCTGCAGACAACACAACAAGTCGGCCATGTATTGCGCAAACTGTTTGTCAGCTCAGACAACGTGTCCGGCTTACGTGCCAGCCCAATCAGCCAGCCACTGGAGCAATCGCTACAACAACTGACCAGCGAGGCCCTATCCGAGCACGACAGTTGGCAACAGGAAGACGGCAGTATCCGCAATGTGATGATGGAACAACGCCCTGCCCTACGCGACGCAACTAGCGACATCAATCAGCAGATGATCATTGATGTGGTGGCGATGCTGTTCGAATTCATCCTGCGCGACAGCCAAGTACCCGCCGAAGTTCGCGCCCAGCTTGGTCGCTTACAAATCCTGGTGCTGAAACATGCCCTGCAGGATCCGGCCCTGTTCAACCAGAAAAACCATCCTGCCCGCATGCTGGTCAATCGTATTGGCTCCATCTCGCTGGGATTGAAGCATATGGACCCCAGCGGTGAGCGGGTCACCACGGAAATCGTCCGGATTGTCGAATCGCTGCTTGCAGACGATCATGAAGGGCTGGCGCTGTTCGAACGCATGCTGGATGAGCTGGATGCCTTCATTGCCCGCGAATTGCGTTCCGGCGATGCCAAAGTGGAGCGAGCCGTGCAGGTCATGGAAAATGCGGCCAGCCGTACTCTGCGTTATGCCCGCATCTCGGCGTCCATGGCGGACGCTCTGTCAAACCTGACCATCGACAACGATCTAAAGGACTTTCTGATCAATCACTGGCCACGTGTCATTGAAAAAGCAGAACGGGAAACGCCGACCAAGGCAGATCGATTTCGATTAATGGTACCGGATTTGATCTGGAGCATTGCCCCCAAGACTACCGAGCAGGATCGCCGGCAACTGGTAGTCTTACTGCAGCCTATGCTGGCCACATTGCGCGAGGGCTTGAAATGGCTGGACTGGCCGCCAGACCGCCAACAAAGCCTGCTAGGCTGGTTGGTGGACAGCCACACCCATGCGTTGCGCGCCGGACAAGTGCAGGCGCAGGTTCCATCACTTTCGCACATTCATGATCAGTTCATGCCCCTGATCAATCCGCTACCTGTCGACATCCCGGAGGATATACCTGTCGAAATCAATCGACATGTGCTGGATGACACGCTGACCGAGCTCGAAAGTGAATTGACCGTCATTGATCACCAATATCAGCAGCTGATGCATGAGGTCACGGCGGTCGACGCCGCGCTGACATCCTCCAGCATCACCAAGCAGAACGACACCCCAGATGAAGAGTTACATCAACTCCTGCAAAGCGGTGTCATGATTGAAATCAATCTGGACGGGCACCCTAGCCGTGCACGTCTGAACTGGATCAGCCAGCACGCAACCAACCTGGTACTCAGCATGGACGGTCGTAGCGAACCCGCCATAATCAGTTTACGGTTGTTCAAACGCCTACTGCAAAATGGTCGGGCCAAATTTCTGGAAGCCGCGCCATTGTTTGAGCGGGCAGTACAATCGCTACTACAGACTGCTGATGGCCTGGTCAATTCCAACCGACCAACTCACCCTTCCCCCACAAACATGTAACGCCACCCCACTACCTCTCTCGATCACGGCAATCCGCCACTTCACGCGGAAGATCACCAGGAGCGATAGCAACACCACCACCCCAACCAGTCCGAACCTGCCAATCACATCGGCTCACCCTGACCAACAGACAGTACACATAACGGCCGCCCCACTATCTCAGTACAAAAGCCAGCATTCAAAAAGATCACTTCTCATTAAATAACAGCAACCCACGAAATAACAACAGCATATTCATTCAAGCAATGCGGCCCAAATTCTCTCAATTAGCATGTCCCTCCTAAAAAATACAATTAATGCATGATCAAACACAATGCCATTCAAATTTTTAGACACGCCAAACACCATGAGAGCAAAGTATTGATCAAATTTACTCAACACCCACCCAACAAATGACCGCCAGTCATACCCATACAACAAGCACCTATAGTATTAACACTCAATCTCATTATCAATTTTGATAACTATTCACCGCTTGCCATCCATAGCAGCAACATGTTGGAGGCTCTTGTTTAATCAAACAGTCGTTTTAAATGATGTAGTTGAAAACACATTCATTCAACCCTGCCGACAGAAACAATATGGCAAAGCTGACACAGAACATCAATAAAGTTAGAAAATAAGAACATATAGAAATTCATAACGTGAAAAGCTTTTCATTTCAATAAAACTTACACAAAAAATGCATTTTCAATTGACAAGTATTATTTGATTGATTTTAGAATACGTACCTTGATGCAAATCAATGTGGCAGTCATAGCACTTACAGTCATGCTCTCACAATGACAATCCAAAAATTACATACATACGGATTATTTAATATTAATTCCAGGAGAGTAGTAGAAATGATTAACAATTCCCCCAGCCTCTGCGTGATGCATCTACAATTCAGCCAATCACCACGCTACCAGTCCGCCAGCAAAGGCCCGTTGCCAGGGAGCACAAAACATGCGCCGAATTGAGGAGAGCGCCCTATTAGCCACCGGATATGATGTCCTGCCCGTCACGGACACCCCCCCAGTAAGCAGTCATGTTGATCACAATTCCGCGCTGTTCCAGCAAGCCGAAGATCTGGCATCATTGCCGATCGACATCCTGATCGAAGGCGAAACAGGTGTTGGCAAAGATACACTGGCACGTCACATTCATACTACATCGGGCCGTACCGGCAGTTTCGTTGCGCTCAACTGTGCCGCCATTCCAGAAACCCTGGCTGAAAGTGAGTTGTTCGGTGTCGAAGCGGGTGCCTATACCGGCGCAACCCGCTCTCGTGGTGGCAAAGTCGAAGCCTCTCACAAAGGTACGTTGTATCTCGATGAAATCGATTCCATGCCTATGTCACTGCAAGCAAAACTGTTACGTGTGCTACAAGAACGTGGTTGTGAACGCGTCGGCTCAACACGTTTCCAGCGTTTTGATCTGCGTGTGCTAGCCTCGACCAAAGTACCGTTTGATCAATTGGTGACGCAGAATCGCTTCCGGGCAGATTTGTACTACCGGTTAAATGTGGTTTCTCTCCGACTTCCGCCACTTCGCGAACGATCCGATGAAATCTTGCCACTGTTTCGCCGTTTTGTTCTCGACTCAACCAAGCGATTCGAACGGATTGCGCCAGACATCACGCCTCACATTGAAAGCATGCTGCTGGCCCACAATTGGCCCGGCAATGTCAGGGAACTGAAAACCGCTGCGGAGCGATTCTCACTGGGCTTGGCGCCCATCAACTGTCCTTGTCAGAATGGCCGTGCAGACGAAGCTTGCGAGGAGGAAGGCGGATTGCGAAGCCGCATGCGGGATATTGAGCGGGCCTTGATCGTGTCTGCTCTGACCCGCCATGCCGGGTCGGTCAAACTGGCCAGCGAAGATTTGAAGATTCCGATGCATACCTTGTATTACCGGATACGAACGCTGGCTATTCAGAACCGGGCATCGCAAGGAATTGGCCGAATCATCGACTGAAGAGGCAGCCTCACCCACCCTCCAGGCCTGCTTTGGGGGTGCTGTCAACATGATCGCCCCCGCCATCGAGCTGGTGCCAACTTGCGACCAAACACATTGTCCACCAACCAAACTCGACAGCTTGCCTCAACACGCTTTACCAGTATCCATAGACGTCAAACTAGCCAGCCAGGCCTCTGCTGCCACAGGGTCGATTTCCGGCATGTCACTTGGCAGGCCGGCCTCAAGCATCTCAGCGATGGCGCGATAGACCAATGCCACTTGGGCCAGTTGCTGGCGCGGTACATACTGGCCTTCGCGTCCTGTCGCATACAGGGTTCGGGCCAAGGGCACATATCGAATGACGGGAATCTGCTCTTCCCGGGCTACATCGATCATCTGCCGGGCCACATCATCATGTCCGCGTGCCACCACACGCGGCGGTACACCATCGGCTTCGTCGAACCATAACGCCACCGCAAAATGTGTAGGATTGACCACGACCGCATTGGACTTGCGAGTGTTTGCGGGTGGCGAGTTCGCCAATTGCATGGCCAGATGACGCCGATGACCTTTTACATGCGGGTCCCCTTCCGACTCCTTGTGCTCCTGTTTGATGTCGTCATGGCTCATACGCAGGTTGCGGATGTGAAAATAGCGCTGCAAACCAACGTCGATCAACGTCAAGGCGAGAAAGATGCCCAGAACGATTCGCCAGATACCCCGCGACAGCAACAGGGTGCCACTCCATACTTGGTCCAACGTTCCTGTTCCGATCAGCAAGGTCGCATGGAAATTGTCACGAATCATGATCCACACAACCGTCAGTACAAGTACTGCTTTGATCAAGCTAAAACCAAAATCGGCAAGATGCTTGGCCGAAAACAGCTGGATGAAATTGTTGAATGGATTGAATTTATCAAACTTGGGCGTCAATGCCTCCGGCGCAATCAGAAAGCCAATCTGCGCCCAGGTTCCAATCAGCACAGCCAGCAAGGCGATCATCAGCGCTGGCAATACAATCATCGCGCCATTTGCAAGCGATACACTGGCAATCTCCTGCACGGCGCGATAAAACGGCATATCAAGCCGTGATAACGCCAGCAGCATGGGTGCTTCCAATATCTCACGACAGCGGCTGCCCATACTCTGCCCTATTTCAAGCAACACGGTACAGGTCAACAACCGCCCCAGATCCTTGCTTTGTGCCACCTGCCCTTTCTTGCGCGCATCATCCAGCTTCTTTTCCGTGGGCTGTTCCGTCTTCTCGCTCATCGAACGCCCCTCCATAACGTGTCGGACAACGTCAAGGTTTGCGCAATCGACTGCCCACCAAACTCCCATAGCGATGCAAGATACACCGCCAGCACCAGCAATGCCGCCAGGCTCTTGATCGGCATCGCAGCAAAATAGATCTGCAGTTGTGGCGCCACCAAGCCCAGCAATGCAAAACCCAAATCGATCAACATCATCAATATCATGGGTGGGGCAACATACAGCAACGTGGCAACCAGCATGTCGTTGAACGCCTCCACCCAGATATCGATATGCCGGTCACTGAACGCCGGCAAGCCTTGCCAGGCAGGCCAGGCCAGGTAGCTTTGATCAATGAAGGCAAGCATTGCCAGAAACGCACCGGTATCCATTGCCAATACCACCAGGGCCTGATTAAGCAACCCGCCCAACGCTGATGCGTCGGCACCGACCGATGGGTTGGAAATCTGCATGGCGTTGGCCCCCCGCTGATTGTCGATATACACCCCTATCGACTGAAACAACCAGAACGGCATGGCCAGCAGGATGCCGAGCATGGCGCCCAGTGCGACCTCCTTGGTCGCCAGTAGACAGAACACCCACCCTTGCGGCGGGTTGGCAGGCCAGTTGACGTAAAGCCCGCCAGCCGTTGGCAGTGCCAATGCCAAAGCAATCACGTTGCGCAGCGTGCCACGCAATACCGTCGGAATCATGGCTGGCAGGATCATCATGCATCCCAGCCAGCGTGGTAACGCCAACGTCAACGCCATCAACGGCTGGTATAAGGTATTGGGATCAAGGTGAGACAGCATGGCCGTCAGTGACCGATGTCAGGGATGATATCGAAAGCCCGCAAGGCAAAGCGGAAGATCTCCCCGCCAATCCAGCCCCCGGTCAACGCCAGCGTCACGCCAACGGCCAGCAACTTGATGACAAACGGCAAGGTTTGATCCTGTAACTGCAACAGCCCCTGCAACAGGGATACCAATACACCGACCAGCGTTGCCACAATCAGGGGTGGGGCAGACAAAGCCACGACCAACAGCAAGCCTTTCTGGAAAAAAACCAGGGTTTCCATCTGCTACCTCATACGTAAGAAAGGGCCAGGCCATGCAGCAACTTGCTCCATCCGTCCAACATCACAAACAGCAGGATCTTCAACGGTAGCGAGATCGTACTGGGCGACACCATCTGCATCCCCAATGCCATCAACAAATTGGAGATGACAAGGTCGATGACGACAAATGGTAGATACAACAAGAAGCTGATTTCGAAAGCAGTCTGCAGCTCGGACACGACAAAAGCGGGCACCAGAATCAGCAAATCCTGCTTGGAAGCTGCATCCCCTTCTGCCTTGGGCCACAACTTGCGCGCACTGGCCAGAAAATGGGTAGCCTGCTCGGGCCGGACATAGCGTTGCATAAAATCACGCAAGGGCGCTGCGGCCAGTTTGACCCGTTCCAACGTCACTTGACTGGTCATTGCTGCTTGCGGAGAGTCCTGATGGAACTGATTGGCCATTCGCGTCAGCACAGGCGACATCACAAACAAGGTCATGGCCATCGCAATACCGTACAGCGCCAAGGTCGGCGGTGCCTGCTGTACACCCAAGGCATTGCGAACCATCAACAGCACGACCGATATTTTCAGGAAGCAGGTCGTCACCATCAGCAGTAATGGCAGCAATGCCATCATTGCCAATAACACCAGCAAGGAGAACGGATCGGCAGTCAGGCCGCTCATGCTGGCTCCGGGTGGAATAACGTGACCACGCGCACCGCCAGTTTGCCATCGATTTCCACGACATCGCCCGTACCGATGGCGTGACCCTGGGCGCGAATGGTGACCTGGGGTGGCAACGCTTCTTCCAGCGCCAGGATGGCCCCCGGCGCCAATGTCGCCAGCGTACCGAAACTGGTCGTCAACCTTCCCAATTCGAAATCCAGCCGCACGGGTAGCGCATCAATCGTTGCTAACGTAGTAATCGACTCCGGCAAGGTGTCGTTGACATCCAGGCCTTCTTGTACTTGTTCATTCATTCCGTCTTGCCTCCATCCCAAGACCTTCAGCGATGCAACTGCCGAATCACGTAACTGCACATTCAGCCATCGTGCACCCACTCGCAGTCGACCCAAGCCTTCCTGATCAAAAAAAGCCTTTGTCAGTACTATGACATCGCCCTTGCGCAACTGTCGCAAGGCACCTCGATCAACCATGGCATAGCCAAGGCTACAAGCCAAATTAGCGGGCAAGTAGACCGGCGCCGGCAACACATGACGACCCGGCTGCCAGCCCGGTATATCGCGTACCACGCTCCAGCGCGCGGCAGGTGCCAATGCCGTACAATCGAAACTTGCCCCTGTGGTATCCACCAACCGAATGGTCATCGCCAGACAGCCATCTGGGACCATTTCTATCTTGCCTGGCCGTCCCAACTGCAATGCACGCCGCAACGACATCGGCAGCAGTGCGACCGCGACCTCCCGCAATACATCGGCCAAGGCATCGCCGCCACACACGTCGATGCCGCTGGCAACAGCCAACCAACGATCACCCTCCACCAACCAAATCGGACCGGCCTCGCCCTCCATCCGCAAAGCTGGCTGATTCGACCCCGTCCGCGCGCTGAACAATTCCATGTGGGCAAATGGGGCATCCAGGACCCATTGTCTGCCGCCCCGCAACCAATCTGACCAGGCGGCCGACGTGGCACTCAGTTGCCGCCAAGAAACCGGCCGGGCGATGGTCATGGTGTCACCTCCAAATCAACAGCTTGTGCGAAGAAATTCGCCAGATTTGCACCCAATCCAGCCTGACGCGTCGACAGCCATCGGCGCATTGCCAAGTCACGTACCCCAAGACAAATCCGTATCCCGTCAGAACCGGGGATCATGTTCACCCGAACCTCCGTCATACCGGGCAACAGCAGGCTGAATTGCTGCGGTTCATTACCTAATGGTGCTGCTTTCAAGGCGGCCAGCAATTGCTGTTCAGCCTGATCTGCCGCGGGTGGCATGACCGCAGCGACAGAATGGGACGTTGTTTCATCCTGTTGAAACAGGCCAGCAGGCATCAGCAGACTGATCGGAGAGAGTGCGGCCGATAGACTTTGCCATTCATTCAGTACACTGCGTGGCAACTGATTTGCCATAGCGGGTATGCCGACTGTCGTTCTTGATCCAGTCACGGCATGCCGTTGCTCAAAACCGGTTCTCACTATTCTTCCTCCATTGGTTTGAGCTGGACTGCCAGCTCGGCTAATTTCTCGACTGCGACATAAGCAGCCTGCCGTTGCTTGACGGCCATTACCCATTGCTCATTGGCCTGGGCCAATCGCAATGTGGCCTCAGCTATCGCCTGATCGGCCTCTTCAAGCTGCAGTGATAACCCCGATTCCCAATCACGCCAGATACACAAGGCGGGTGCCGGCAGCGGCTGATGGCGTAGCCGTCTATTGGCGTATTCACGCTTCAGGCTCGACAGAATCAACGTGCCACGGTACCTGCCGATAGCCTGCTCGACCTCACGCTGTGTCTCCTCACATCGTCCCCTGGCTCGTGCCAACGCCGCCTCTTCGGTTTGCAGGCGATGCGCGCGCAAACCCTGCATCGTCGCGATCAATACCCTGGTACCAGCAGCAGGTGCAGGTGGTACCTCACTGTCATCCAATCGCCATTTGGGCCGTTGCATTACGTACCGTTACCCGACGATAAGGACGCCAGTTGCGTGCAAGTTTTCTCGAAGGGTGAGGTATCGCGCGTATCCTGTTGCAACCAGGACTTCAATGCCGGCTGCATCTGAACGGCCTGATCCGATGCCGCATCCTGCCCGGCACGGTATTCACCCAGCCTGATCAATAGCTCCAGTTCTCGATATTGGGCCAGCCACTGTCGTAACTTGCGGGCTGCGCTCACCTGTTGTTTCGGGACGATGTTGTCCATGATCCGGCTAAGGCTGGCCAGCACGTCAATCGCGGGATAGTGCCCTTGCTCAGCCAGTTTGCGGGGCAGCACAATATGTCCGTCCAGTAACGATTTGGCCTCCTCCCCGAGTGGATCAGCCGGCCCCTCCGATTCGGCCAGAACCGTATAGATGGCGGTAATTGAACCTTGCTGGGTATTGCCGGCCCGCTCGATCAAGCGGGGCAACAAGGTATAGACTGATGGGGGGAACCCGCCACGAGTCGGCGGCTCACCGGCCGCCAAGCCGATTTCGCGCTGTGCCCGACCGAATCGGGTGAGCGAATCAATCAGCAACAACACGCGGTAACCCTGATCACGCAAGCCTTCGGCAACCGCCGTCGCAGTGAATGCCGCGCGAGCACGCTCCATCGATGTTCTGTCAGATGTAGCGCAGACCAACACAGATTTCGCGACCAGCGTTTCATCCATCTCATGTTCCAGAAATTCACGCAGTTCACGCCCCCGTTCGCCAATCAGCCCAAATACAACCGCGTCCACTGCGGCCCCACGGGCAATGGCTGCCAACAAGGTCGTCTTGCCACAGCCCGGCCCTGCAAACACCCCAACACGCTGGCCATAACCCAGGGTAATCAAGCCATCAATGGCCCGAACGCCCGTTGCAAAAGGCTGCGTAATGCGAGGGCGTTCGGTCGGGGGCGGTGCATCACGAATCGCCGGTACCACCTGCTGAATCGGCGGTAGCGGTTTGCCATCCAGTGGCCGACCGAAACCATCCAGTACCCGCCCAAACAGTTCCGGCCCAACCGGTATGCTGTGACGGGTTCCCAAGGGCCTGATTTCGGTTGCGGGAGAGACCCCTTCCAGTGCCTCCAATGCCGATAGCAACACATTCGAGCCGTTGAATCCGACCACTTCAGCCAGCATGCAGTCTGTCGGCTCATCCGACAGACGCAGTTCGCATAGCTCCCCCACGCAAGCCCCCGCAGCCTGGCCTTCGATCAGTGTGCCCAGCACCTGCTTGACCCGCCCACGTAGTACTGGGGCCGGCAATTGCAGTACCGTGCGCTTTAGTCTGGCAGTGACGGCATCCAGGTGAACCGTATCCATCACCACACGATCTCCAATGCCCGCTTCCCATCAAAGCGCAACTTGCCGCCGTTGATCTCCACCAGCCGGTAGCCGGCCAACATATCGCCTGGGTAAAGTCGGTCCCCGTTCGCCGTCACCACGCTGGCATGTGGCCCACCATTCACCTGTACGATTCGAAACGGCAGGAGTTTCGCTGCCGGCGTCACCAACGCCTTGATTTCAATTGCAGGCTTGAATGACTCATCAAACTTCACCAACAAACGCTCCAGGCTGGCCGCCTCGTCCCGATTCAGATCGCCACTCATCAGCAGCCCATTGGGTTGCCGTTCTATGGCTACTTTGCTGTCCAGATCGCGTGCGCGCAGGGCGGCATGCAATTCACGGGATAGCTGTTCAACATCAGTATGTTTGGCGGGTGCCGGCGACACAGCCGTTGGTAGCATGGGTTGATCCGGCTGCGGGGGGAGCATCGCCGACGGTACTGGCGCAGATTCCGTTTCAGTCAGCGCCCATTTGGCGGCTGCCCCCCAGGCTGCCGCCGCGAAACAGCCCACCGCCACCACTAGCCAAGTCATGTAACGACGAGGACGCCTTGCGTTCTGACGCACCGGTTGCGAATCCGGTATGGCCACCACTGGCAGCGCATCCGGCCACGCTTGATCAGGGGCATCAAATGCAAGCCACAGGCCACTGATCTCATATCGCATACCTGCCAACAACAATTCATCCGTTGTTACGCGCGTACCGTTCTGGCGATGTATCTGACCATCCTGTGGACGCAGCACCCAACCATCGGGTACGGGAACCAGCTGCAAGTGTTGCTCGGTCACACCAGGATCCAGCAACATGATGTCTGCGGACCGACCGCTTCCCAGCACCAGCGCGGTATCTCCCAAGACGAGCGCAGCCCCGCGATGCAGCCCATTCAAAATACGTAATTCCAGCATGGTGCAACCTTTCAATCCTTCAGAAACAACTTGGCAGGCCGTGTTCATCCATCTACGCGTCGTCTATACCGGCGGACCCGACATACTGGCGCCGTCGGCCGCAGCAATCTCGGCACGCCATTGCCTGGCCTGTCTGGCCTGGCCGTGCAACACACGGGCGAGACCGGGACCGTCAATATTTGACCCGTTCAACCGTGTCATCATGACCACATGGCGGGTAGAAGGCAGAATGCCAAAGCAGGACTCCACTTCCCGTCCGGCCAACAACAAGATGTTGCGTACCAGCAGATCACGATAGACAGTCACGCTCAGCGCTGGGCAGACAGGTCCGAAATCACACAGAATGATCCATTGCGGCATGGGCGGCGGCGTATCGGTAACACTGAACAGCACACCTTCAATCCACCACTGTGTTGCATTCTCAACCTGCATGATCGCGCCTAGTTGCTGGATCAATACGGCCGTCAATTTCTCGCTGCATCCACCTGCCACATCCAGCTCCTTCACCCTATCCAACGCCCAGTCAGGCGCTCATGGCGCACTGCTTATCCGTTAAGTGACAAAAACAGGATTTCGGTTCATTCCGGCATGAAATTGTTCAGCACCACATTGATTTATCCACACAACGCCATGCCTGGCCAAACAAAGGAAGTGAGACGTCAGAAGCGTGTGCGACAGTATTGGTCACGCTCAAGAAAGAAAACGGCCAGGTCAGCCATACGAACCGGCGCCCAAGAAGATCAGGCATGGCGGCTGATGGCCATCAACCATGCAATTGAGTGTAAGGCGCCCCTGTAGATGGACACGGGCAACAACCCTACATTGCCCGTGGCATGGCTGTCACATCAGATGCACCTGGCACGATAGTGACGACCCGGACATGTCCGTCGACTTTGTAGTGGGTTGTTCAGCGCGCCATAAGCTGGACATTTCCGCCATTTGGCGAGACCGGATGAATAATCCCGCAACGCTGAAGTCATGCAACTCAATGGACAGACACAGCACGATGCGTGTCGTCCCGGGTATCAGGCAATATGCCCCCTCGCCTTCCCCGAAGAGAAATACATTGCTGGTCAGGAAAAATGCATATGCAGCCTGTGTAGCACGATCCGGCAACACACCGAAATCACAATACAGGAGCACTTTGGGCCGAATGCCATCCTGTTGATCCAGATTGCATTGGAAGCGAATACCATCCATGAACCAGGCTTCAGTCTGAACAAGCAAACTGTCTTCGAGCAAATTGGCCAGTTCGCGCAAAACCTTGCAATAGATATCGTCAGCCTTCATGGCCGGCATGATTCACCTCTTGAATTAGGTTCTGTTGATCGAGACCCATTACAAACGACATAACGGTTGCACCGTCACCGAGTTACTGATCTCGGAAAATGACAGGACTGGCAGGTCAAAAAACTGCTCCTCGATCAACTTGCGCAAGCACCTTCGCAGATCCTGGGCAACCAACAGCACCACGCGCTCCTGTGAGTCCCGTGTTGCCAGCCTGATACGCTGGATCTGCTCAAGCAGTGCCTGTGTTTGTGCTGGCGTCAATGCGAAAAAAACACCGTGGACAGTCTGCCGGATCGTATCGCGCAATTGAGTCTCGGTTTCCTGTTCCAGCAAAATGGCTTGCAATTGACCGTTTGGCGCATATTCATGTGACAGCTGGTTACGCAATGCAATGCGCACAAAATCAGTCAGCAATCCGACATCCCGCTCTCGCTGCCCCCAATCGATCAGTGTTTCCATGATCAGTCGCATATTCCGGATCGATACCACATCAGCAGCCAGGCGTTGGAAGATGTCTGTGATCCGTCCCAACGGCAACACACGGGTCGACTCTTTCACCAGTTCGGGATGTTTGAATTCCAGCCAGCTCAAGTAACGCTGGGTTTCCTGCATGCCAATGAAGCTACTGAGGTGGCGTTGCATGGCCAAGTCGATTCGGTCAGCAGCGGCATGAATGAACAATTGGAAAGACACACCCGCTGTCGATAGCGCATCGGCCTGCGTATACGCAACCCAACATCCATCCGCTTCCTCGGCTTCCGGCTCACAGCCGAGGGCTTGCAGCTCGACTGCACTGCGACGAACCCACAAGGCATCCCAGCGCAGTACCAGATACAACACAGGTATTTCATGCACCGCGAATCGCAATGAAGCCGGCGCCAACGTTGTATCAGGCTCATATTCAAGGGAGGGCACCACCATCCCATAATCTTCAATCAGGACGTTTTGACGCAAGCGGAGCTCGTCGATCAGCCGATACATGCGTGGATCAGCATAGCTATCCAGACTGCACGCCAGCCAGAGTGGCCTCACCGCCGAGAATGCATTGGCCTCCGGGACCAGATAGGGCCCCTGGGATACCTCAGCACCATCGCGTTTCGCATGACGCAACTTGTAGTACCCCGCCCCTGCCGACAATGCAGCCAGGATCAAAAAGACCAAACTGGGCATGCCGGGTACCAGTGCAAAGATCACCATGACACCTGCAGCAATGATCAATGCCCGCGGTTCGGCAAATAGTTGGCGGGCAATTTCCTGACCAACGTTCTCGGTAGTGCTGTCACCACTGGAAACACGGGTAATGATCAAGCCGGCACAGAGCGAAATCAGTAGTGCTGGAATCTGTGCAATCAAGCCATCACCTATGGTCAGTACCGAATAGGTCCGCATCGCCTCACCAGCAGGCATGCCCCGCTGTAGTACGCCGATTGAAATCCCGCCGATCAGGTTGACCGCTACCACCATCAGACCGGCAATGGCATCACCTTTGACAAATTTCATGGCGCCATCCATCGCCCCGAACAGCTGGCTCTCTTTCCCAAGGTCCTCACGCTTGGCTCTTGCCTGGGCGGCATCCAGAAGGCCAGCACGAAGATCGCTGTCGATCGACATCTGCTTGCCCGGCATGGCATCCAGCGTAAAACGTGCTGACACCTCAGCAACCCGCTCCGATCCTTTGGTGATCACCAGAAACTGTACTACCGTCAGAATCAGGAAAATCACCATCCCAACCACCAGATTGCCACCCACCACGAATTGCCCAAAGGCTTCGACAATATGCCCGGCATCGGCTTCCAGCAGAATCAGACGGCTGGTGGAAACCTCCAACGCCAGACGGAATAAGGTCGTGACCAGCAGTACGGCCGGAAAAGTGGAAAATGCGAGCGGGCCTGGCACATACAATGCAATTACCACCAACAGGCATGAAATGCAGATGTTGAGCGCAATCAACATGTCCACCAGCCAGATCGGCAGTGGTAAAACCAGCATGAAGACAATCGAGATGACCACACCCACCGCAACCACTTCAGAGCGGGCCGCAGCCAGACGTGCCAATGCCATCAACCTGGACTGAATTTGATTCATGTCACACCAGACTAAAAAGACTCAAGCGATCAAACGCTGCATGATCTGCAATTGATCCTGCAGGTGTGGTATCAACAGCTGGGTCAACGGCAATCGACAAATCAGTAGTAGATCATCGTTGCGGCCGACACCCGGCAGTATCGAATGAAAGTGTTCGGGAGCCTGCCACCGACGGGTCAGGATAGTAGAGAGCAGATCATGCTGACGATTGCCGCCCAATATCAGTAATGCAAACAGCCAGCAGGTGTCGGCCTGCGCCAACCGAAGTTCGAACTGGTTCGACAGGTTGACAGCTGCCGATCGGTTATACATTGCCGCCTCCAGCAAGCCGGGAAGCGAGGTCTGCCATTCGTTCATGTCCATCCCCTGCTGGCATGCTCACTGACCGAATCACTGGCGGACAATGACACCAACCGGTGATCAAGTATGGTCAGCGCCTTTCCTCGGTTGTCCTCGCCTCCGGTCCAGATTGCAAGTGGGCTGTCTGCCAGATAGGCACGAAATGCGCTGAGCAGACTGACTTGGTTCGCAGGGGGGCTATCGGGCAAGCCATTGATCAGATCAAACAACGCCTGGGCAAATATCGGCCCCCCAGCCAACCCCAGCACGGCTTTGGCTATTGTCGATTCACTTTTGCCAGACGGCATTCGCCGCTGAACCAGCGATTGTCGCAGATTCCCTGCCTGCCCAAGTAAGGTCCGCAGGGTGCCCAACTGGTGCAGATCTCTCAAAATCTGCCCACTGCCCGCGGCACCAAGCGAATGACTCGATACCGACAATTCAGTAGCTAATGTTTTGCGCAGCTTTTCAATGGCAACAGATAAATCCTGATCGCCGATTTGTTGTTGAAGCAGTTTCAACCAGGAGTGGGGCTGATTGGCCCGCCCCAAGATATTCTGGAAATAAAGCTGTCTTTCCGCCTGCTGTGTCGTCTGCGCCACGTGCGTAGCAAGCTGTGCACAGATCAAAGCCCCCTCTGACCGCCACAATGCGCCACAAGCGTGCTCCGCCAGCTCACCGGCCACATGGTCACCAGCCTGCCTGGCGTCATCCAGAGCAAGCTCGAGCACCAATGCCCGCAGTGCGACGTCCGGCTGTCGTCCTTCAAGCCAACTGGCAGCCTTTTCCGGATCACGCCCAAGGCGCTCTCGAAACTCACGGGCTGTTGCGCCCAGACGATCCCGCTGAACTTGATTGTTCAGCAATTCGCGCAAGGCCTCCAGTCGCGCCACCTTATTCCACTGATTCGGCGTTGTGGTTTTGCTGAGCTGCTTCTCCAGCTGATGCTTCTGACGTTCGATCGATTCGCTCAAGCGAAAGGAAGCTTCTTCTGCACCTGCCCCCAGCGGGTCCATCGCCTTCGAATCAAACATGTTGGTAGCGGCAGGTGGTGTCGTATTGTTGGCCTGCGTCAATGGCATCTCCATCCGCAGGTTGGCAATCCCTAAATCAGCCACAGTCATTCTCCTAAAACATCGCTATCCGTTGAGTGACCGTTCGCAACAGCTGGTTCCATGGGGCTGGTGATTTTAAGTTTTGTTGACAATCCACCTAGCGTTTTTTGAAAAACAAAAAAACACCTCTCGCCCAAACAAAAAACAAACAAAAAAATCAACCAATTAAAAAAATCAAGTACTGGCATCGAAGCTGCAAATGCATCGACACGGCCACCAACAGCCTCGTTCCAAATGTCGGCATACCACATCAATGATGTGCCCTTAACGGAACGGTGCCAGGCCGAACTCGATAACACACTCAGTTCGGAGCTCTTTCATGAATACGCCAGTCAATCCAACCGATACCACCATTCTCAACCTGGAAGTCCTCGCCAAGCAGCACGGCCGACGCCTGTATCACTTTTTGAGAAAACACGTTGGAAACCACGATGCGGAAGATCTGATGCAATCAACCTATGTGGAAGCGCTACGTTGTGCCGATCACTTTCAAGGTGAGTCCAAGCCGGAAACATGGCTGTTTGGTATTGCCATGAATCTGGTTCGTCACCATTTGGCCCGCTCGCCGGAAAAGCGTTATGAATTTGTTGATGAAGGTGTGCAGGAAGAGCACCTGATCAGTACCGTTGATCCGGCCCAGAATGTCGAGGAGTGGCAACTGGTCAATCGAACAGTCCATGCGCTGGAACAGCTACCGGACGATATGCGAGAGACATTGCTACTTGTTGTGGAAGAGGAATTGCCTTATGAGCAGGCTGCAGCCCAATTACAGATCCCGATCGGCACAGTCAGATCCCGCATCTCGCGAGCGCGAACACAACTGAAGCAAGCTGTTTACGCCTGACGATGACCAATAGGTTGACAGCCACTGCGCCAATCAGATCATTGGCGCAGTGGCTGTCATTCCCGTTACGGGCCATGGTAGAGGCAAACGATCTACATGGGGGCCATGGCTGCTTGCGGCGAGAGTTGTTCAGCCCTCGCAGCGAGGGCACCTGGAAGATCGCGCGCAATTTTGCGCGGCATAATGATGAACAGACGTTCACGTGTTGATCGAGTCTGCTGACGGTTCGAGAACAACTTACCGATCAATGGCAATTCACCCAATACTGGAATACGCCGTTCGCGACTGCTTTCATTTTGTGAACGGTAACCACCAATCACCAGCGATTGGCCATGTGACACGATGGCTTGTGTGCTGATTGTACTTCGCGTCACCTCCGGCGCGTCGACCGGGCCATGCACATCACCATCCTCAATATCCACCGACAGTTGAATTGCCGGCGCTTCACCTGGTGTCTCAATCAATCTGGGCGTGACTCGCAGCAGGGTTCCTGCCGTGATGGTTTTGGCATCGACCGCCCGTTCGCCCACCAGACGCAGGTAACGGGTTTTGCTCAGATCGAGCACGGCGGCAAAATTATCCAGTGTCATGACACCCGGTCTTGCCAACACCTGGGCCTCACCTTGTTCTTCCAGCGCCCGCAATCGTACATAAAATCGGTCGAATCCTGCCATCAATACTGCAGATCCGCCACTGGCCAGGGCTTCGCCAAAGTCAAAGCGACCATGCTTGCCCGATACCGAAAAATCTGTACCCAGCTCATGTAACCGGTCCCGATCGACATCCACAATCATGGCTTCGATTTCTACCATCGATTGCGCCACATCCAGTTGCTCGATCAAACGTTGGTAATAACTGTATCGATTGGGTTCATCACGAATAATCAGTGCATTCAACCTTGGATCGGCAGCAATCTTCGTACCACGAGTTGCCACACCAGTTGGTGCAGTCGACCCGTTGGCAACGGGCCCGGCATCCCTGCTGGCGGGTAATCGAGGGTTGCCGGGTTTACTCTCGCGAGCGTGATCGCCCAAAATGCTGCGCAAAATACTGGCAACCCCAGGCACCACAATATGCTGGTCTCGAAATGTTAAGTCCCGGTCCTCGACCGAGGCATGACGCAAACGAAACACCATTGCATCGCCTTGATTCCGTTCTTGTCGCAAACCATCAACGGCCTCGCGCACCAACTGAACATATTCCTTTGGCCCGGATAGGATGACCGCCCCCTCTTCCTGAACCTCCCCCCAGCCAAAGCGACTATCCAGCAAGCCCAGGCCCGTCAATGCCTCTTTGATGGAGGACACCGTGTCGATTCCCACCGACAACGTTGTGGTACGCTGGTCTGTACCATTTCCAATGTACAACTTACCACCATAAACGAACCAGGTGAGCCGGTATTGTGCGGCAAGGCGGTCCAGGAAATCCTTGCCATTCTCGGATTGCCACCGCCCCCTGGCCGGCACCTTGGCTACAGATGGCGCGATGTGCAGTGCCAGACCATAGGTTCCGGCCACATTCCCCATGACCTTTTCCAATGACTCGCCCGCCGCCTGATATGCAAAACTACCAGCTTTAAAGGATTCCGGTACTGCGGCTTTGACTACCGATGTCACCGTATTCAGACAGATCAATCCGATAGGAAGTGTCCGCAGTAACGACCAGGGCCGTATTGAGTGATGACGATTTGGCAAAGTATCCCCAGTTTCCATTATGAATTTTTTACCGAAAGATCCAGCAGCAGGAGTAAACAACTTCATACTTACCCGATTCCGGCCAGGCAGGCCGATGACCCGCATGGCTTAGCCACGTGACGTAGGCTGATCCAACCAGACTGCCCGCTGTTCCACAAGATTCAGCCAGGCATCGACCAATGCTGGTTCGCCAGCATCCAACTCCACCGAGCGAGTGAGCCAGACACCACCATCTTCCGGATTCACCGCCAGCCCCCCTTGATAGTGGGCAACGCTGGCTACTGCCATCTCCAGCCATTCAACGGGTATCCGGTTGTTAATCGGCATCTGGACAGGCAACAGGGCGCGCAGATGACAGTGCCTGTCGCCACGCCAAACGTCGATGACGCCAGCGGTCAGTGACCATGAATAGGCTGGCATGGCACCAAGCCAGAGCTGGCTCAGCAATTGCCTGACTTCATCCAGCATCATGGTTGCATGCATCAGTTGATTCCTCGAATGACACTCTGGATCACATCATGCCGGGTCGACACCAGCAGGTTTTGCGCCCAAGTAGCGTATTGAATCTGTCGCATCAGTTCGGTTACTTCCTGCATGTCTTCTGCCGACATGGGGTTTGCAGATGCCAATTGATCATCCATCAATTGATTCAATTGCCCCAGGCGAACCTGCAGTTGCTGGGTCAGTGGATCAATTTTACTCATTGTTGTGCTCCTGGTTTTTGATATCAGCCACGCTCCCGTCATTGGCCACTGATAAGCAGACCGCCTCAGCTGAATGACCCAATCCTGTACCAGCGTTTTCAACCAGCATGGCTTTCAACGCTGCCACCCGTCCACTGAAACAGGCCCGTACCACGCCATCGGCACATTCGAGTCTGCATTCATCATCAGACAAGGTTGTGTCGACCTGACACGGCCATGGCAATGCACTGACATCGCCCAGCATCGTCATACCTTGAGCGGGCAGGAACAATGTCGCATCACCCCGCTGTCCGTAGTACGTAACCATCGCACGCACAATCGCCTGTACACGCGAAGTTCCAGGTATTGCCACGTGTAGTTGTGTCAGCATGTCACCAGCAAGGTCGAACAGATCCTGTTCAATCCTGGCAAGCAACGGGGAGCGTATTGCGAGCCATGACCGTTCTTGTTCGCGCAGACTGGCCCAATATGCCGCCTCTTGCTGTACGCGCCACGTTTGTACGGATCGCTCCGCTTGATGCATGGCCTCAATACCGATCTGCATCGATTGTTGACGAGCGTGGGTAATCAGCGCTTCTGCTTCCGCTTTTGCCTGGGCCAGTATGTCTTGCGCTTCACCGATTGCGCCAACGAGCTTCGCAGGGACGATGCCATGCGATGGCAGCTCGACAGGTAACGGGCTTTTGATCTGCTCACGAATCCACATTGTGCTCTCCTGCATGTCGTTGCACCGCAACAACATGCCGTAAGGCGGCGGCAGCCAATGCGCGCAATGCAGCCCCCTCCACCTCAGATGATGCCAATCCATCCTCGACGTCCGGTTTGGGCAGACGCAATGCAACCCGTCCCCAGGGCACTGTCACCTCCATGTTTGCCATGACCGTCAGGGCGCTTGAAACACGACTGCTTGGCAGCCCTTGCCCCTGCAAACTTCGGTATCCATAAGCCCATCGAAGATCCTGAATATTTTGTGACGTGGGTACCTGCCCAACCGCCCTCAGATCCTGGGGTAAGATAGGCTGTAGCCTACCCGCCCAATTCGGCGCGATATTCAGCACTAAATCCATCAATACCGCAGCACGTTGCAAGTCTTCGATATCCGCACCGAAAAAAGACAACCACAATCCGTCTGGGGCTGCGGGTGGCAGCACGGCCCATGACCATCGATGGCACCAGGCTGCATAACTCAAGCGAGACGCGATCACACTTGGCGCGAATTTAACCTGCCATTGCAGACCCCATGTATCCGCCAACCAGCTTTCGTCCGTCAATCGCCATGGCTCAAACCATTGTTGCAACCGATCAGGTGTCCAGGCAACATGGGTCATGCAGCGGCTTCCTCACCATTTGCCACCTGCCGGTTTCGCTGTTTCATCCAGTTCAGGGTCAATAAGGCACCACTGACAATCAACAGTACCAGGGTAAAACCCGCCATACCAACCAGCCAACGCAGTGCTGGCAATGACGCGACAGTCACGTCAAATGGGCCAAAACGCACCCACTGAACGGAGGGTGGTACAACATCGGCCGGCATGAATACAACGGAGACGTTGTTTGACGATGATTTCGACAAGCCCGGGATGCTCGATGACACCAATTGATATACACGTGGCCTGACCAGATCCGGATCCAATCCGGTACGGTGTTTGATGAAAACGGCGGCGGAGGACGGCAACAATGGCTCGCCCGGCGCAACGCGTTCGGGTAACACGACATGTACGCGGGCTACCACGACCTGATCTATTTCCCCCAGTGTCACTTCCAGTTCTTGCGACAAGGCATACAGATAACGGGCACGTTCCTCCAGCGGTGTTGAGATCAGTCCTTCTTTCTTGAAAACGTCACCCATCCGATCAGCCGGCCGACGGGGCAAGCCATTTGCCTGCATCAATGCAACGGCACCGGCAATGTCGTTTTCGCTGACCGATACCGCGTAACCGACTTTCAAGGCCCGTTTGCGAACATGTACCCCACCGTTTGATAACACAGCAACTATTTCGTTGGCTTCCTTGTCGGCCAGGCCGCTTTGCAAATCCACTTCATCGCTACACCCCGTCAGGGATAGCAGCAGTACCATCAATAGTACCCTCGGCAGGTATTGGAACAACGGGTGACGCTGCCAATCATTCATTGCAACTTACTCAACTGATCAAGCGATTGGGTTGCCTTGCTGATCACTTTTACCGACAACGCCATTTCGTTGTTGTAATTGGATAAGACCTGTGCAGCCCGCATGATGTCCTGGGGGTCCATACTTCGTTCAGCACGGCGAACTTCTCTGGTCAATGCTTGCTGATCGCGGCCAAATTGACCCGCTGCCTTGGTCAAACCATTGACTACCTTGGCAGAAAGATCACCCTGCCCCAAATCGGCATTCAACATTGAACGAAACAAAGCCATATCCGCCGCAGATGGTATAGATACCGGTGTATCCATCAACGATGACCCATCGATCGTCACGGGGCTATTCAAGATCAGCTTCATATTCACGCCTCGCTTTTCTTGCTCAGACTCAATTCACCAGCCAGGCGGGATACACCCGCCCAAGCCTGATCACCATAGATTAAACGGGCTGCTGCTCTCGGCTAGTTTGCTGCAGCAATTGCCATGCAAACTTCTTCATACTGTCGTTTGAGCCATATTCCGAGACGCGATCATAAGGATTACCGCTGGCATTTCGTCCCCCTGTTGCATTGGCACCTTGTTCCAACGCCACATCTTTCAGGCCAGACTTGATATCGGAAATGCCTTGTTCGAATTTCGACAATTCGTTGCTGTCCAGGTAGTTATCTTCATTCAACTCCTGAGCCCAACTGTTGGCCTTATCCGGTTTGCCAAATTTTGTCGGATTGGCATCCATGTATTCAGCAACAGCCTGTAAATCACCTTTACCAGTAGGGGAGAAATGTCCGCCCCCTTTCCCATCCTTTGCAATTGCTCCGTCAAGGCGGGACTCGGCGTCCAGCGCATTTTTCATATCGATGAAACCATGGTTGCCAATCCGCGAAGCGTAGCCCCAATCATCCTTGGGAGCGCTATTCGAACCATTTGTGCCACCATATCCGCTTTGGTTACCACTAACCTGGTTACCAGCACCAGCATGAGCACTGCTGAACATGCTGATGCCTTTTTCGAATGCCTTGGTCTCCGCCTTGTCCAGGAAGTTATCTTCCGATAGTTCTTCAACCCAGCTCCCCTTTTTATCGGGGGTACCGAAAACTTCCGGGTGTTTGTCCATGAACTGGGCAACCTTCATGAGGTCCCGTTTGCCCGATTCGGAAAAGTGGGCATTATCGCCATCTTTAGCCAACGCGCCTTGCAAGCGACTGGTTGAAATGGATGTGGTATTGATTGATGTCATGATTTTTCCTGAAAAAGCCGGTGAGAAAATCTTTACTCACCAAGCCTTGTTAATTATTTCTGACAAGCTTTGCTTATCGACGCAATTCAGCCGAATCAAAAATCAGCGAACTCGACATGTGCCTTCAGACAAAAAGCCAGCACTCTGATGTGGCTTCCCTTCAACAAGGGCATGCAGTCTTTTATCAAGCTTTGCCAAGTCGCTCATCATGCCTTCGGCAACATCAAGCGTTTTCTCCATCGGTTTGATTGCTGCCTTTAGGCCTATAGCGGCCATTGTCAATTGAGGAATCATTTTTCGCCTTTCCGACATGAAACCATCACAGAGATTGGTCATTGGCCTTATCGATCAACAAGCACATCTGGATATTCAATACCCAGACTTCCCTGATCAATCTCTCTGAGTGGAAGCTACCCAAATTACTTAATTTGCATTTTACTGGCAGCATTCATATAAGCTTCACCACGCTTTTGCATGCAGTCTTCTTTGGTTTGCAATTGCTGGGTTGCAAAGTTTTCAGCTCGGGCTTGAGCAGCCAGGGCCTGCATGTTTTTCATGTAATCGCCCATGTCCATACCACCTGCGTTGCCAAAACCACCAGTGCTACCATTGATATTTGCAGAACTAGACATTTGAATCTCCCTATTTGAGTTAATTAACAGAATAGATACAGCGTGTATCTGCCTGTTAAGTGACATCAGATAGCAACCGGTTCCAAAATTATTTTGAAATTGCTTCAGGCAAGCTGAAAAACCCGCAACATAAACCGTGCAGATCAATTTGAGATGAATGGGAATACGCAGGTGGGCATTGGCACATGCAACCAATGCAGTCATTTCTTTTAAGTAAGAAATAAGAATTGAACGGGCTGCCGTGGACAGCAGCCCGGATAAGACTACTTCAGGCCATCCAACCACGCATTGCGCGCGGTACGAGCTACATCAAACATTTTCTGGAGACCTTCGGCATCATGAGCAGCCAGCATCGTTTGTACGCGGGTCAACTGATCCTGGTAGGCAGCTAACGCTTTCAGCAGGGCTTCACGATTCGCCAGACTGATATCGCGCCACATTTCAGGATGACTGGAAGCAATACGAGTGAAATCCCGAAATCCGGACGCGGCATACTTGAAACACTGATCGGCATTGGGTTTATGCACAATATCATCGACCAGCGCAAACGCCAGCAAATGTGGCAAATGACTAACTGCGGCGAAGATCTGGTCATGTTCCGATGGCGACATCAGACTTAGGCGTGCGCCACAGGTCTGCCATAAATCAGACATCATGTCGACTGCCTGTGTTTGCGTTGCTGGCAAGGGCGTCAACACCACGTTCTTGTTCTCGAACAAGCCAAAGCGAGCCGCCTGTGCGCCACTCTGTTCAGCACCAGCTATGGGGTGCGCCGGCACAAATCGTGGTAAATGTTCACCTAGATGTGCCTTTGCCATGGTCACCACATCCTGCTTGGTGCTACCGACATCCGAAATCAGCGCATGCAATGGCAACGCAGGACGGATGGATTGCATCACTTCAGCCATCTGTCCCACCGGCATGGCCAGGATCACCAGATCAGCCCCTTGTACAGCGCTGGCGACATCCGTCGATGCCTCGTCGATCAGACCCAGGTGCAATGCGCGTTCCAGATTGGCTTGACCGCGCCCAACGCCCACCACATGACCGACTCGCTCTGCCTTGCGTAAACCCAGTGCAAAGCTGCCGCCAATCAAGCCGACCCCCACAACAACCAATTTATTGATGAATTGCCTGGACACCTTACTGTCTTTCTACTGTAGGTAGCAGCACGCCGTGCCAATCCATCGCGATCTCGGTTCGGAGATGACGCTACCGCGTTTTTCCAAGGTTAACCTGATATGCCAAGCTCACATGTTCTGCCACATCGGACAATATGTCTGTGCCTTACGGCACAACACAACATGTTCCCCACATGATGTCGGCGGTTCAACCAATGCCGAAAAAATCGCTTAATTACCGGTGTGATAGTGAATGCTGAACGCGACAACCTGATCCACCGCAGGCTGATACGGAGCGCCTCACTTTGCTCGAGATTGTAACCGGTCTCCGGTCTGATGAACCCATCCGCCACCACCTCAACCTGCGTCTCGCCTTCTGTTACGTAGGCGGCAAATCACACCGCATCAACAGCGGCCGGCACAGCTTAGCCATTCAATGAGCGCCCAAGTGCACCTGCAATCGTAGACAAAGTCTGGTTCAGATCTTTCAGTTCTTGCGGTGTCAAGGCTTGATCCGCATCACACCAAGCATCGCAAGGGCTTGGGTGCATTTCTACCAACAGACCATCGGCACCAGCCGCCACGGCGGCACGGGCCAACGCCGGCACCATCCAAGCCTTGCCTCCTGCGTGTGATGGGTCAACGATCACGGGTAAATGTGTCTCCCGCTTCAATACCGGAATGGCCGTCACATCCAGCACGTTGCGATAAGCCGTTTCAAAAGTACGGATACCACGCTCACAGAAGATAATGTTATGGTTACCACCAGCCGCAATGTACTCGGCAGACATCAACCATTCGGAAATGGTCGCGGACATGCCACGCTTGAGAATGACCGGTTTATTGACCTTGCCGACTTCTTTCAACAGATCGAAATTCTGCATATTTCGCGTGCCGATCTGGATCACATCCACATCCCACTCCATGAAGGTATCGAGCATGCGCACGTCCATCAACTCGGTCACAATTGGCAGGTTGTATACACGCGCAGCATTGCGGAAGTATTCCAGGCCTTTCACCCCAAGCCCTTGAAAGGTATAGGGGCTGGTACGGGGCTTGAAAGCACCACCGCGCATCAGCCGGCAACCGGCCTCATGTGTGTAGCGCGCAGCCAGGTGCATCTGCTCCTGTGTTTCAACAGAGCATGGCCCTCCAATGACTTGAACTGCATTGCCACCCAATTTGACACCACCAATATCGATGACCGTATCGTCTGGGTGCCACTCACGAGCAACAATCTTATATTGCTTGACAATATGAATGGCTTGCTCCACACCAGGTAGCAACTCAAACATATCGGCTTCGAGTTTACGCTCGTCACCAATGGCGCCAATGATTGTGCGCTCAACCCCACGCGATACATGTTCTGCCAAGCCGGCGTCGCGGATGCGGTGAATCACCGCATCGATCTGGGCATCCGATGCACCCCGATTCATGATGATTAACATGATTTACTCCATATGCTGTGAATATTATTGAGCTTGTGTAGTGAAAACAGCGGCTTGAGCAGTATATTTTGAATGATCGCGCAACATTATTGCGTATCAATTGAAATTATTTTTCTATTGTTGCACATTTCATGGCGAATCGCACCCTGTGGGCGACCCTAATGACCGACCACTCTTGTCCGATCAATATCGATACAACTCATATCGTTATAGTTCGTATCATTCCGACAGCCCGGCTGGGCAACAAAAAAACCCGCCTGCATTTGCAATCAGACGGGTTCTTTTCCTGCTACCGGACTCAACCAGTTAGCATGTCACGGGCTGATCCCATTTGGGCCCTGGCGCCACAGGCGTGGTTTTCAGGGCGTCCAACATGGCTTCGACCTCATCACGCACAATCAACAGCCCCCGGTTGTCTTCACGCGCAAAATCTTCATCAATAGTGTGTTCCACCATATGAATCAGTGGGTCGAAATAACGCTCGATATTCAACAAACCGATCGGCTTTGCATGGACACCCAACTGACCCCATGTCACGATCTCGAACAATTCGTCAAAGGTACCAAAACCGCCCGGCATGGCCACAAATGCATCTGCCAACTCGGCCATCTTAGCCTTGCGAGTGTGCATGGAGTCCACGACATGCAATTCGGTGCATCCGCCATGACCGACTTCCTTTTTCATCAAAAAGTCAGGAATCACGCCAATCACTTCCCCCCCGGCAGCCAATGCCGCATCGGCAATCTCGCCCATCAAACCGACATTACCACCACCATACACCAAAGCTAAACCACGCTTGGCCATTGCCTCGCCCAAAGCCCGTGCCGCTACACGATACGATGGGGATTTGCCAAACCGCGAACCGCAAAACACACATATTTTTTTCATTCAAAGCACCGCTACAGGATAAGAACCGAGGACACGTAGGATGACCGCACGATCGGCAAGCTCCTTCATTGCCTTCTGCACACTAGCATCGTCACGATGGCCTTCCACATCCACAAAAAACACGTATTCCCACAAACCGTCTCGCGACGGACGGGATTCAAATTTGGTCATGCTCACGCCATTTTCTGCCAACGGCCCCAGCAACTGGAATACCGCACCCGGCTGGTTCTTTGCGGACATCACCAGCGATGTCTTGTCCTTGCCGGAACGGGTCGCGTCCGATTGCCCAAGCACCAGAAAACGAGTGGTGTTGTTGGGTTCGTCCTCAATATTGGATACGACCTTGATCAGTTCGTAACGTTCCGCCGCTGCCTCTCCGCCAATGGCCGCAAAACCTGGATCAGCGGATGCCAGACGAGCCGCTTCTGCATTACTGGCAACGGCAATCCGCTCCGCATGCGGCAAGTGTAGGTTCAACCATTCATGACATTGCGCCAACGACTGTGAATGGGAATAGATGCGGGTGATCCCGACCAGATCCGGCTGCTTGCGCATCAAATGTTGATGGATACGTAGCACCACCTCACCACACACCTTCAACGGTGTTTGTGTCATCAGATCCAATGAGCGCCCCACAGCACCTTCGGTAGAGTTCTCCACTGGCACCACAGCATAATCGGCCAAACCAGCTTCTGCCTGCCGGAAAACCTCATCAATCGACACACAGGGCTGCAGATTGGCAGCATGACCAAAGTGCTTGACCACAGCAGATTCGCTAAACGTACCCAATGGACCGAGAAACGAAATGGTCAGCGGCTTTTCCAGGCTTAGACAGGCAGACATGATCTCGCGGAACAATCGCGCCATGGATTCTGCCGGTAACGGACCCTGATTCAGCTCCTTGATACGTCGCAGCACTTGCGCTTCTCGCTCCGGGCGATAAACCAGCCCGCCCCCTTTCAACACGCCAATTTCATGTGCATGGGAGGCGCGTTCGTTAATCAATTTGAGAATCTGCACATCGATGGCATCAATAGCATCGCGATGCTGGCGGATCTGATCGTCGGACATTGTCGCACTGCAATAAGGGAGGAAATGAACCATCAGCATAACATAGCGACTTGGTCAGCCAAAGCCCTGAAGTACCGCGGGTTTGCCCCAATGAATACGATTTCGCACGGATTTGCATGAATGATTTTGCGATTCATACGCTATTTGCGTATAATGCCTCTTTGCCGCAAGGAGCCACCATGCGAGTGATTCAAAAAGCGCTCACGTTCGATGACGTTCTTCTGATCCCAGCCCATTCCATCGTCTTGCCTAAAGACGTCAGCCTCGCCACGAAACTGACCCGAGATATTACCCTCAACATGCCGTTGGTATCCGCCGCCATGGATACCGTCACTGAATCGCGCTTGGCCATTGCCATTGCACAAGAGGGTGGCTTGGGTATTGTTCACAAGAACATGCTGCCGCAAGCGCAGGCTCAGGAGGTTTCCAAGGTCAAACGCTTCGAATCCGGCGTGGTCAAGGACCCGATTACCATTCCCCCCACAATGACTGTGGCCGACGTACTTGCGCTGACCCGTCAGCACAAGATTTCCGGCCTGCCGGTGGTACAGAATGGCATCGTGGTCGGTATTGTGACCAACCGTGACGTACGTTTCGAATCGAATCTGGCTCAGCCCGTTTCTTCGATCATGACCCCGCGCGAGCGTTTGGTTGTGGTTCGTGAAGGTGCCGCCAACGAGGAAGCCCGTCAGTTGATGCACAAACATCGCCTAGAACGTGTACTGGTTGTGAATGAAGCCTTCGAACTTAAGGGTCTGATCACCGTCAAGGACATCATCAAGACGGTTGAGCACCCGAATGCCTGCAAGGATTCGCTGGGTCGTCTACGTGTAGGCGCTGCAGTTGGTACAGGCGCTGGCACCGAAGAGCGTGTGGAATTGCTGATCGAAGCGGGTGTGGATGTGATTGTGGTAGATACCGCACATGGTCACCACCAAGGTGTACTGGATCGTGTGAACTGGGTCAAGAAGAACTTCCCTCAGGTTCAAGTGATCGGTGGCAACATTGCCACTGCCGCTGCGGCCCGTGCGTTGGTTGACAATGGCGCAGATGCCGTCAAGGTTGGGATTGGCCCCGGCTCAATCTGCACCACCCGAATTGTGGCAGGGGTCGGCGTGCCACAGATCAGTGCCGTATCCAATGTAGCAGATGCACTGGCCGGAACAGGCGTTCCATTGATTGCTGACGGCGGTATCCGTTTTTCAGGTGACATTGCCAAAGCAATTGCAGCTGGCGCCCATGCTGTCATGCTGGGTGGTCTGTTTGCAGGCACCGAAGAATCGCCAGGCGAAACCGAGTTGTATCAAGGTCGTTCGTACAAGAGTTACCGTGGCATGGGTAGCCTGGGGGCAATGCAACAAGGCTCCAGCGATCGTTACTTTCAGGACAGTGCCAAGTCGAATGACAAGTTTGTGCCGGAAGGTATTGAAGGACGTGTCCCCTACAAAGGCCCGATCACTGCGGTCATTCATCAGTTGATGGGTGGTTTACGTTCGTCGATGGGTTATGTGGGCTGCGGCTCAATCGCCGAAATGCACCAACGCGCAGAGTTTGTCGAGATCACGTCGGCAGGTATGCGCGAATCGCACGTACATGACGTGCAGATCACCAAAGAAGCGCCAAATTATCACGTTGATTGAAATGCGATTGCCTGCTTAAATGCAGCCATCAAAAAGCCCGCATGCATTGCGGGCTTTTTGTTTACTGTTGACCACTCCATCCATCGGATATGGGGCTATCTGAATCCGTAATCACTGCAAGCCCAGCCCCGGCCAAGTCTGATTATCCACCATGCGCGGGTAGCCTGCTTCAACCTTATCACTGGGAATGTTGTAACGAATATAGCGGCGACCTGTCAGGAAGAAATAGCCACGACTGTCATCCCATTTCACCGCAGCGGTGATATCACGTGCATAGCGGCCCAGTCCCGGCCAATTGCTGTCATTGACAAATGCGGGATAACCATCATCTGCCGCATCTTTAGCCAAGTCATAACGAATATAGCGGCCGTCATTCAGAAAGAAATATACCCGGTTGCCTCGCCACCGCAATGCAGCCCGAATCTGGGTGGCATAAGCACCGATACCAGGCCAGGTCTGGTCATTGATCGATTTGGGATACCCTGTTTCAACCCGATCCAAGGTTTTGTTGTAACGAATGTAGCGCCCATCGTTCAAGAATAGGTAGGCAATGATCGTGTCCTTACTAAAGCCTGCCACAATTGAATCAGCATAAGCCGCCAAACCAGGCCAAGTCGAATCGTTCACTGCTTTGGGGTAGCCCGACTCCGCTCGGTCAAGTATCTGGTTGTAACGCACATACACACCCCCTTTCAAGAAGTAGTAAGAGCGCCCCACATCCCAATCCAACGTCGCCTGGACCTCACGCCGGCTTAAGCGAATGGATGTCACATTGCCGTTCAGTATGGCACTGTAATCCACTTCACCTTGTACCGGGATCGGATCCTTCCAACTCATTTGCCCAGCGGGCGCAACACCTGCAAACAGGCCATTACGCAACATGGTAACGGTACCCTCATCAGCAGCATACCAGCGCAGATCAACATCTGGATGACGTGCCGGCATCAGCTTGCGCACCCCTGTCTCACCCAACATCGGTACACCATCCAGCAACCATTCGGCCAGTAAAGGAATGCCTAGGTGCCGCAGAATGGTCGGTGCAATCGATGTCTGGGCTGGACGACCATAAATACCATCAAAGTCGCGATTCTCCAGGTTCGGTACAACCTCGTTGAACTCACGATTCAAGGGCTTGTTGCTGGCAATAAACGCGGTTTTTTCATGCTGGGTTTGTGCACCATGACCACAGCCTGCAGCATCACGCCCATGATCCGTAGTGACCATGACCAACCAGTCCTCTCCCTGAGCCTGCCGCATCGCCACCGCATCCAATATCTGGCCCAGTCGACGATCACTGTCTCGCAATGCCTGATCATAAACCGGACCAAAACAGGTACCATGACCCGCATGATCAGGTGCATCCAAATGAACAAAGGTGAAATCGGCAGCGGTAGTATTGATGATCTCGATCACTTTGTCCGCTGCAGCCTGATCGCTCAAACCAGACAAAGTCACATTATTGCCCGTGACATCATTGCGAAAGTAATGCTGATTGATGCTACCCCAATTGGTAATGCTGGCAATATGAGCCTGTGGACGAGCATCACGAATTCGCTTGAACAGACTTGGGAAATCTGGATTCGCCAATACGGGATCGTTGCTGTAAACATGGTGCTTGCTGGCCCATACTCCGGTCAAAATGGTCGACCAACCAGGTCCACTGACCGTTGCCTGCTGCAAACTACTGCCAGTGACCCCACCGGTATAACTTGGAACATGATACAGCCTGGCGAAATTGACCGGCGACACCGCCAGCAGCTTCTGATACTGCACACCATCAATACCAACCAGCAGCGCCTTAGAGCCCGCCTGCGCCAACATGGCCAAGATAGCAAACGAAATACCCAGCCCGATTCCAGCAATACGTCGACGATGCATTATGTCACCCCGCTTTGTTGTGATGTCTCAACGGAGCCCGAGTGTGAAATGAAGGAGTGAATATCGGGTTTTGCCGTAACCTGACCACCCCCATTGCCCAATACCCATCACACGGGCTACACGATGTAATGATTCAAGCAATTGCAATGGCCAGATCAATACACCGTTAATTTTTAGTGCATCGTTATGAAAAAATCAGGAAGGGAATACTGGAAAGCCGGAAACACCGATGTGGCGCGGAATTAGCACGCTGTGAAGGGAATCGTCACTGATGCAACTGCCATAGCAGTGATTACACTACGACAACTGAGTCGCAAGCTCCGCCACCACGCGATTGCGACCTTGGTGCTTAGCCTGATAAAGCAATTGATCCGCTGCGGCCAGTGCGTGTTGAAAGGCATTGCTGACAGGCCATTGCGTCAGGCCAATACTGAGCGTAACAGCCAAATCCGGGTGTAACTCATACCAGGGGTAAGCAGCGACACAATCACGAATCTGCTCGCAGATCGCCACACCGGTACTGAATGGCACATCGAACAGCAACAACGCAAATTCCTCACCACCAAACCGAACGGCAATGTGCTCATTGGCCACCTGGCGGCGTAATACCTGAGCAATCGCTTTCAATACATCGTCGCCCAGCGGATGACCAAACCGATCATTGATCTGCTTGAAATGGTCGACATCGGCAACTGCAATCAATACCAAGTGATCGCCACGACGGGTCAACGCACTTTCATCCGCCACGCGTAGTTCCAGATAACGTCGATTATGCAGACTGGTCAATGAGTCAGTAATGGCGAGTTGGCGAAACTCAGTTACCAGACGCGATTTTTCCTGATCTGCCTGTATCAACTCACGGCTGACCCGCGTCAGCTCCTCGTTAGCCGCGGCCAAATCGGCATGGGAACGAGCGAGCACCTCATTTTGTGCTCGCAGCAATTCCGCCTCTTTACGAGCAATGTCCAGCTCAAAACCAATACGCAAGACAGACAGCCTGCTATCGAATGACTCTTGCTCCAGTTCCCGGTACAACTCGTGGTAACGTTCAAACCAGTTGAAAGCCGATGCAAAATCACCGCGTACTTTGGACAAAGCCGCATAATGCCGATACAGAATCAGTTCCTGTCTCCTGGAGCGGGTTTCAATCGCTACTTCCAGTGCCCAACCCAACTCAGTGTTTGCCTCTTCATAGTGACCACAATCCATCAGTGCTTCCACCAACGAGACTCGTCCGCTAAGCGCACTGGCCAGATCACCACTTTCCTGCAGTGCCAGAATTGCATCACGTAAGGCAGCCAACCCATTGCCACGCAAGCCACGATGCTTGATGCGGAAACAGGCCAGATTCAGGCTTGCTACCGCATCGCGACCGGGTAATTGATGCTGGATTGCCACTTCACCGGAGCGGATGAATGCTGACTCCGCCGCATCCAACTCTCCCAATTGATCCAGGCAAATCCCCAAAGACGACAATGTGATGGAAAGATGGCGCCACCAATGGCGTTGCTCGCATTCGGCAATCAATTCCCGATAGTGCTTCAGTGCCTCGCTGGCTCGGCCAATGGCCAAGTAAGTAGAGGCCATACCGTGCAAGACCGACAGTTTTTCCTCGATCCAGGCCGGTGAGCCATCTAGGCACTGGTAAGCCTGGGCCAGCAACTCCACCGCTGTTTCATAATTGGCACTCTGCTCATGAGCCAGCCCCAATCCCCGCAAAGCCAACCCTTGCTCACGCAAGGCATTCACATAACGGGCCAAGCCCAGTGCATGATCGAAATCAGTCAAGGCTGCCTTCAACGAGCACATGGATAGCTGTGCCATGCCCCGCCAATAAAGGGCTTCGGCACAGGCCTGCAGATCATGGGCCTGCTCTGCCAGCGCGTGTACCTCACTCGCCAACTGACATGCCTGTGCCGGTTCTACGTTGTGCTGGAATTTAAGTTGCTGGAACAGCTCACGATAAGGGGTTGCTGACTTTGACATCGTTTACCTGACATCATGATTGAACAGAAAGGAACAGCAGACACCCACATTGTCTGACAATGCAATCCAGCCATCATACCATTCCTGTCTATTCACCCTGTTACACTCCTGGCTCCCAGACCGAATCCCATCGGCTCATGCGCCTGCCTGCAGCATGCGCTTCAAGTAATGACCGGTGTAACTACCCGGGCTGTCTGCAACCTGCTCAGGTGAGCCCGTTGCAATGATCTGCCCCCCCCCTTCGCCACCTTCCGGTCCCAGATCGATGATCCAATCCGCCGCCTTGATCACATCCAGATTATGTTCGATCACCACCACGGTGTTGCCGTGGCTGGCCAGTCGCTGCAATACCGTCAGCAGCAGATCGATATCATGGAAATGTAACCCGGTAGTCGGCTCATCCAGAATATACAAAGTACGGCCAGTATCGCGCTTGGACAGTTCCAGCGCCAATTTCACACGCTGAGCCTCGCCACCGGAAAGCGTCGTTGCCGACTGCCCAAGTCGGATGTAACCCAAACCCACATCCAGCAAGGTTTGCAGCTTGCGCGCCACCACCGGTACGGCAGAGAAGAACTCGTGGGCGTGCTCTACGGTCATTTCCAGCACTTCGTGAATGTTCCTGCCCTTATATTGCACTTCCAGTGTTTCACGGTTGTAACGCTTACCGTGGCACACATCGCACTGAACATAGATATCCGGCAGGAAGTGCATTTCCACCTTGATCACACCATCGCCCTGGCAAGCTTCACAGCGGCCACCTTTGACGTTGAAACTGAAGCGCCCAGGCCCGTAACCACGTTCACGCGCAGCCGGCACCCCTGCAAACAGCTCACGGATCGGCGTGAACAAGCCAGTATAGGTGGCAGGGTTAGAACGTGGCGTACGGCCAATTGGGCTTTGATCGACATTGATCACTTTGTCGAACAACTCCAGTCCCTCCATCGCGTCATGCGCTGCCGGTTCCAATGATGAACCATACAAATGACGTGCCACGGTGGCATACAAGGTATCGTTGATCAGCGTGGACTTGCCGGAGCCGGACACCCCAGTGATACAAGTCAGCAATCCGGCTGGAATCTCCAGATTCACACCCTTCAGGTTATTACCGGTCGCGTTCAGGACACGCAAATACCGCGCCGGATCCGGTTGGCGGCGTGTCTCCGGAATTTGGATGCGACGCTTGCCAGACAGGAACTGTCCGGTACTGGAAGCCTCATTGGCCATGATTTCTTCCGGCGTACCGACCGCGACGACCATACCACCATGCTCACCAGCACCAGGGCCCATATCGACCACATAATCCGCTGCACGGATCGCATCTTCATCATGCTCTACCACAATCACAGTATTGCTGAGATTTTTCAGATGCTGCAGCGTATCCAGCAAGCGATCGTTGTCACGTTGGTGCAGGCCAATCGAAGGCTCATCAAGCACATACATCACCCCCGTCAGGCCGGAGCCGATCTGGCTGGCCAGACGAATACGCTGCGCCTCGCCCCCCGACAACGTGTCGGCAGAACGATCCAGCGACAGGTAATCCAGTCCGACATTAACCAGAAACTGCAAACGATCGGCGATTTCCTTGACAATCTTTTCCGCTACCGAGGCTTTGGCGCCTTCAAACGTTGTGTCGGCAAAGAACTGACGCGAAGTCCGCAGCGCCATCTGGTTGACTTCATGCAGGCTCTTACCGCCTACCCGGACGTAGCGGGCCTCCTTACGCAGCCGCGAACCGGCACAGGATGGGCACGGCTGACCATTCTGATACTTGGCCAGCTCTTCTCGCACCGCCACGGAATCGGTCTCGCGGTAACGTCGTTCCAGATTGTTGATAATGCCTTCAAAGGTGTGCAGGCGCTCAAACTTGCTACCCCGCTCGTTCATGTAAATGAACGGGATTTCTTCCTTGCCGGAACCGTACAGCACGACTTTCTGGATACGTTCCGGCAGGTCTTCAAATGCAGTATCCGTATCAAACTCATAGTGCTTGGCCAAGCTTTCCAGCATCTGGAAGTAGAATTGGTTACGTTTGTCCCATCCCTTGACTGCGCCAGATGCCAGACTCAAGTGCGGGAATTCAACAACCCGCTTGGGATCGAAGAAACTGATATTGCCCAGGCCATCACATTTCGGGCAGGCGCCCATCGGGTTGTTGAACGAGAACAGACGGGGTTCCAGCTCTGGCAGGCTGTAGCTGCATACTGGGCAGGCAAATTTCGCAGAGAACCAGTATTCCTTGCTGGTATCCATCTCGACTGCAATGGCTCGGCCATCTGCATGGCGCAGCGCGGTTTCAAAGGATTCTGCCAGACGTTGCTTCATGTCCGGCCGTACCTTCAAGCGGTCGACCACAGCCTCGATCGTGTGCTTTTTGTTCTTGTCCAGCTTAGGTACGCTGTCTATTTCATACACCTCGCCATCCACACGCAGACGTACAAACCCTTGCGCACGCAGCTCATCGAACAGGTCCAGATTTTCACCCTTGCGTCCCATCACCAACGGTGACAGGATCATCAGCTTGGTGTCTTCCGGCAGGGCCAGCACATGGTCGACCATCTGGCTGACCGTTTGCGACTCAAGCGGTTGCTCATGGTCCGGACAATAAGGTGTACCCACCCGTGCAAACAACAGACGCAGGTAATCGTGAATTTCAGTGACGGTGCCCACGGTGGAACGTGGATTATGGCTGGTGGCCTTCTGCTCGATGGAAATCGCCGGCGACAAACCCTCGATCAGGTCGACATCGGGCTTTTCCATCAATTGCAGGAACTGCCGGGCATAGGCCGACAGCGATTCAACATAACGGCGCTGCCCTTCGGCATATAAGGTATCAAACGCGAGTGATGACTTACCGGAGCCCGAAAGCCCAGTAACCACGATCAGCTTCAATCGCGGCAAGTCCAGATTGATATTTTTCAGGTTGTGGGTGCGAGCACCCCGAATACGGATCAGATCGTTCATACAAGGCTGGGTCAACGGTTTGGGGCCTTGAAAACCACATCTTGCTGCAAGATGATCACGCTGACGTAAAATGTTGCTTGTACCATGACAGCCAATGACTGCGGCAGTATTTTCCGTTCACACTGAATCTTGCTTTGAAGCTGAAGTTTGCCGAGACACCCGGTTGGGCGGCGCCTGCATTAGAAGCGTGCAGGCCAATCTGCTAATATACCGGACTTCGTTTCCCCATTCCATTCAGTACTTTTCGCTTTTAATGAAATCCTCACCTTTATCCGCATTCGAATTACGCGCCAGCATGAGCCTTGCCGGAATCTACAGCTTGCGGATGTTCGGCATGTTTCTGATTCTGCCGATTTTCGCGTTGTACGCGCCACAGCTGCAAGGCGGCGACAACCATACACTGGTTGGCGTGGCATTGGGTGCCTACGGCCTGACACAAGCCATCCTGCAACTACCATTTGGGATGCTGTCAGACCGTATTGGCCGCAAGAGGGTGATCTACATTGGTTTGATGCTGATGGCCCTGGGCAGTCTGGTCTGCGCTTCCGCCACCGACATCTATACGATGATCATCGGACGCTCCATTCAGGGAGCTGGCGCCATCTCTGCCGCCATCACGGCATTGTTGGCCGATCTGACACGTGAAGAACACCGAACCCAGGCCATGGCCATGATCGGCATGAGTATCGGCCTGACCTTCGCAGCATCATTGGCAGCCGGCCCGACCATGTACCATTGGCTTGGCATGCCGGGTATTTTCATGTTGATTGGTGCGCTATCGATTGCGGCCCTGATCGGGGTCTGGAAGATCGTGCCACAGCCAACCTTGTCACGTTTCCATTCCGACGCGGAAGCCAGCCCGACCAAACTGCGCGATGTATTGCGCGACCCACAGTTGTTACGGCTCAACTATGGCATTTTTGCGTTGCACGCCGCACAAATGGCCATGTTCACCGTGATGCCATTGGTCTTGAAAAACACCGGCCATCTCAGTGCAGACCAGCATTGGCAGGTCTATTTGCCAATCATGGCCGGCGCATTCATTTTCATGGTACCCGCCATCATCTATGGTGAGAAGAAGGGTCGGCTCAAGCAGATATTTGTCGGTGCCATCGGATTGATGCTGTTGGCGCAATCCGGCATGGCACTGGCGTTGAACTCATTCTGGGAGATTGTCACGCTGCTGGCCCTGTACTTCCTCGCCTTCAATGTACTGGAAGCCACCCTGCCCTCGCTGATCTCAAAAATTGCCCCGGCTGCAGCAAAAGGCACCGCCATCGGCGTGTATAATGCAACCCAATCCTTCGGCACTTTTCTCGGTGGCGCATTGGGTGGCTGGCTATACACACACTACGGTACCCCGGCGGTATTTGGCGTCTGCAGCCTGATGATGCTGGGCTGGCTGTTGATTGCCAGCTCGATGACCCCACCACTGCCCGTCAAGACGCAGATGTTCCACATCGGCGACGACTGGCAAGGCGATGTGCGCGACTTGTCGCGCCGCCTGGGCAACCTGCGCGGTGTAAAAGAAGCTGTCGTGATTGCCGAAGAACGCGTGGCCTATCTGAAAGTCCTGCAGCAGGACTGGGATGAAGCCGGCGTAATGAAACTGATTCAGGAGACGAATTGAATGGCCTCTCTCAACAAAGTGATGCTGATTGGCAACCTGGGCCGCGACCCGGAAGTCCGCTATATGCCCAATGGCGATGCTGTCGCCAACCTCGCGATCGCCACGACCGATAACTGGAAAGACAAGAGCGGCGAAAAGCAGGAACGGACCGAATGGCACCGCGTCGTCATGTACGGCCGCCAGGCTGAAATTGCTGGCGAATACCTGAAAAAAGGCCGCCCAGTTTATATCGAAGGCCGCCTGCAAACGCGTAAATGGCAAGATCAGCAAGGTAACGAACGCTACACTACCGAAATCATCGCCGACCGTATGCAGATGCTGGGTGGTCGTGAGGGTGGTAGCAGCGGAGGCAGCTTCGATGACGGTGGCTATGGCGAACCAATGGGTGGCAGCATGCCATCCAGTAACAGCGCCCCACGCCAGACAGCCCCTCGTCAAGCCCCGCCCAAGCCGGCAGCCGCGCAAAAACCAGCCAGTTTTGACGATTTCGAAGACGATATTCCGTTCTAAGAACCTGTTCCAAATCTGTGAGAACGGCCACCAGTAGGGTGGAGCGCAGCACAAAAACCGGCGTGTAAGTGTGATACATGAGGATGTTGAGCAGTGCATGAGCCCCGATTGTGGTCGCGCAAGAAGACATTGAACTGGTTCCAAGCGTCATTCATTCGTGCAGTCAGCAAAGCCCGCGCTACAGCGGGCTTTGTTTTTTCTTTCGCCATCATCTACAAACTCAATGGCCTGGGAGATTGTGCTGCGACTGAACATTGATTTGCAAACCTGTCCAACATCGTGTTGCTGTGTCAGGTTCTGTTGACAAGGTTTCATGGTCCGCGCCGAACCGTTTAAAGTCTTGTCCATGTTTCGGCAGTATGTATCAGGCAATGCAGGGTAACGGTGAAGTGGCTCACCGCGTCATCAGGACGTTGATCTGCTGTCCCAAGCGATCTTGCTGGCCCCACATCGGTCACTGGCCTTGATCTTCGGGAACGACATATCTCAATGCGATCATTTTCAACAACACAGTTGGTGAACATGGGCACATCGTTGTTTCATATCCACACGCTGACCAAAACCTATGGTGAAGGACCTGGGGCAGTGCATGCATTGCGTGGGATCGATTTGACACTTTATGAAGGTGAAGTGGTGG
The DNA here is from genome assembly GCF_005503445.1 of Chitinivorax sp. B. NCBI lineage: Bacteria > Pseudomonadati > Pseudomonadota > Betaproteobacteria > Chitinivorax > Chitinivorax sp. B. Next base: position 56,556 of record NZ_SCOH01000027.1, read on the forward strand.
TATTGCTGGGGCCATCCGGGTCTGGCAAATCCACACTGCTCAACATCATTGGTGGCTTGGACCAAGCCAGTAGTGGCAGCGTATGGTTTCGAGATATCGATCTATCAAAACTGGATGCTACAGCCCTGACAGCGTATCGACGACAGCATGTCGGCTTTGTATTTCAGTTCTACAACTTGATCCCCAGCCTGACTGCACATGAAAACGTCGAACTAGTAACCGATATCGCACCCAACCCGCTTCCTGCTGACGAAGCCTTGACCCTGGTTGGCCTGGGACAACGCGGTGACCACTTTCCGGCGCAATTATCTGGTGGCGAACAGCAGCGTGTGGCGATTGCCCGGGCGCTGGCAAAACGGCCGGGTGTATTGTTGTGTGATGAGCCAACAGGTGCACTGGATTTGAAAACCGGGGTACTGACTTTGGAAGCCCTACTAGATGCCAATCGACACTTCGGCACGACGATGTTGATTGTGACCCACAACGCGGACATTGCACGGGTGGCGGATCGGGTCATCGATTTTGCGGATGGCCAAATTCGATCGATTCATGACAATGCCACCAAAGTACCGCCTTCGGAGTTGCACTGGTGACACGACGGTCACCACTGACCCGCAAACTGGGGCGCGATCTGATGGCGTTGCGGTCACAGGCTTTGGCAGTCGCCTTAGTACTGGCTTGCGGTATCGGTATTCTGGTCATGGGGCTTGGGATGCGCACCTCGCTGCAGGGTGCACGCGATCAGTATTATCAGCGACAGGCAATGGCAGATCTACAGGTACAGGCCGTTCGTGCACCTAAGCGCCTACATGAGTCACTATCCCGATTGCCCGGTGTTCAGGCAATCGAATTGCGGGTCGTGGCCACGGCGATATTGGAGTTACCCACCATGGTGGAGCCTGCCGCCAGTCGCTTGATTTCACTCCCCACGCTGAATCAGGCAAATGTCAATCGCCCTTTGCTGGTGGCTGGGCGCTGGCCAGATGCCAATCGGCATGACGAGGTGTTGTTGAACGAGGCCTTTGCAGAAGCCAATCAATTGCACGCAGGTGATGTATTGCCGGCCACCGTTCGGGGACGGCGGGAAACATTACGTATCGTCGGCATTGCCAATTCGCCCGAATTCGTCTTCATCAGCGCACCTGGCGAGTTGTTCCCACAACCTGGACGGTATGCCGTGCTGTGGATGCCCGAAACAGCACTGGCCAAGGCTGCGGGTATGGAAGGCGCATTCAACGATGCGGTATTTCGACTGGGCCACCCGGTGGACCAAGCTGGCTTACGTCAGGCAATTGACACCCTGATGAAGCCCTATGGCGGGCGAGGTACCTTTGGGCAGGATCGCATGGTATCAGCACGCTTTTTGAACGACGAGCTAGCACAACTTTCGGCCATGGTCGCAACGTTGACCCCGATCTTTCTGGTGGTGGGTGCATTTCTATTGAATGTCACACTGACCCGGTTGGTCACGGCCGAGCGGGCCAATATCGGCCTGCTGAAAGCTTTTGGTTATTCCGATGCGGCCATCGGCTGGCATTACAGCCAGACAGCACTGATACTGGCGGCCATGGGCATCATCTTCGGACTGGGGCTCGGACATCTGTTCGGGGAATGGATGGGAAGTATCTATCGGTCTTTCTACCGTTTACCAAGCCTGCCATTTCATGCTTCACCTGAACTATGGGTATTGGCTGCGTTGGTGGGTGTGTTGGCCGCGCTGACGGGTGCGCTTAGTGCCGTCAGGCAAGCCACACGCCTTCCTCCTGCTACGGCCCTGGCACCACCTGCTCCACCCAGCTTTCATCGCAGTGGAGGCTGGCTTAGCATGTTGGTCCGTCGATTGGACCCACTGACACGCATCATTCTTCGACGACTCTGGGGTTATCCGCGCCGCTCACTGTCAACACTGATTGGCGTGGCGTTGGCATTATCCGTGCTGGTGGTATCACAGCATTTCCCAGCCGCCACCAACAAGCTGCTGGACGTCACCTTTCGCCTTGCCAAACAGCATCATGCCACCCTGACTTTGATTGAGGCCAACGGTCCTGCCGCATTACACGCCATCGCCAGGCTACCCGGCGTATCAGCAGTCGAACCGTTTCGTGCAATGGAGGTACGTTACTATCATCAGGGCAAAACGGCTCGGGAAGCCCTGATCGGTTTACCCGCCGACCCAAGACTGGAACGCCTGCTTGATAATGGCGAACACCCTTTGTCGTTACGTGAAGATGGCATTGTGCTATCCCGAAATCTGGCCAAGCAGCTTGCCGTCAAACCAGGAGACCGGATCAAGATTGAAGCCACCGATGGCTTGCGCCGGCGCACTCAGGTGACTGTAATCCAAGTGGCAGACCTGTGGGTGGGTGCCACCGGCTATATGGCATTGTCAGCATTGGGGCAGGCATTGGGTGAACCGCACCGGATCAACGGTGCCTACCTTCGTTATGATTCGCGTCAACATGCCGCACTGAATCGAGCTGTACGCAACAGCCCGGCCATTGCCAGCATCAGCTTTACATCACAAGCCGAGGCCTCAATGCGACAGACCTTTTCTCAGGGGGCCGGATTCATGGCTACTCTGTTTCTGACCTTCGCCGGGCTCATGTCTGCCGGGATTGCCTATGCCACCGCCCAGGTCACTTTTGCAGAACAGCAACGCGATCTGGCCACATTGCAAGTATTGGGGTTCAGTCAACGTGAAGCATCCTATGTATTGCTGGGTGAGCTGGCACTGCTCAGTACACTGGCCGTGCCGTTCGGGCTGTGGCTGGGCTATGGCTTTGCATGGTGGCTGATGCGTTCACTCAGCAATGAGCTGTTCACAATCCCCATGGTGGTGGACCCAGCCGCCTATGTCGAATCTGCGGCCTTCGTGCTTATCATCATCTTGTTATCCGCGCTATGGGTACGGCGCCGGGTGGACCGGCTGGATCTGGTCGCCAGCCTCAAATACAGGGAGTAGCAACATGACCTGGAACGCGCGGCAGCGCAGCCTGATTGTGTGGATCACCATCCTGGTGGCTTTGCTGGTTGCAGCAATCTGGGCACTTTGGCCTGCACCACGACAGATTCAGTCAGTGGTCGTCACCCAAGGACCAATGCAGATCGAACGGGTCGATCAGGGTATCACGCGGGTACGCGACCTCTATGTCGTCAGCACCCCAGTCAGTGGTCGGTTGGATCGCATCCAGATCGAACCCGGCGACAAAGTACAAGCCGGTCAGATCCTGGCTCGCCTGCGTGCCAGCCCTGCCACCCCGCTGGATGAGCGACGGGCAGCCGAAGCCACCGCAGCAGCCCTGGCCGCCCGTTCACGACTGATGGAAGCGGAGACTCGTGCTCGACTGGCCAAAGAAGAGCTACAACGTGCCCAGGGCCTGATTGCTCAACACATGATTGCCGACAACGCGTTCTCCAGTGCACGTACCGCCAGCCTGGAAGCCCAAGCCCGCGTTGCCACCGCCCGTGCCGAGTGGCAGCAGGCCCAGGCGGCAGCCAGTTGGCAGCTCCAACCCGGCAGCGGTGTGCTTGCAGTACAGGCGCCAAGTGACGGTGTGGTGTTGAAACGACAGATTCAAAGCGAAACAGTTGTCGGGCCTGGCACCCCGCTGTTGGAAATCGGTAACTTGCAACAATTGGAAGTCATGGCGGAATTCCTGTCCGAAGAAGCTGTCCGCATGCAACCCGGTGCCCCCGCATTCATCGAAGCCTGGGGTGGCGCACCGGTCACTGCACATGTGCTACGCATCGAGCCCGCGGCAGAACGCAAAATTTCCGCGCTAGGTGTCGAAGAACAACGAGTGAAGGTCATTCTCAATCTGAACCAAGTACCTGCCGGCCTGGGCCATGGCTACCGGGTGGACGCACGAGTGGTCATCGCCAGCAAGGACAAGGTGTTGCGATTGCCAGTGGAAGCCCTGATACGGGATGGTAATGGCTGGGCTGTATGGCGTATCCGTAACGATCGGATTGAACGGGTGGCCGTGAAAGTCGGAGAAACCGATGGACGCGTCATGGAAATCATTGATGGCCTGTCGCTTGGTGATCACGTTGTCCACTATCCGGCCCCGGATTTAAAGGCCGGGGAACCTGTCAAATACGTCAATGTGCCGTCAGCCGGCACTTAGGTGTTTGATCCCACATTTTGATGGTGCAAACTTCATCGATGACTGGAAGGAAGCGCTATGGGACAAATTCTTCACGGCAGCGCCACAACGACAGCGGCAGTTCGCCGAGCAATAAGACATTAAACAGGCGCTTAAAGCGCTTCCTACAGGTATCCCGATCACTGACAAACCGATGAACCCGGGTCGATCACGTTATATTCCTATTTTGATTTCATTCAAAACAGTTGCACTGCATGCGCATACCTTTCTTGCGTTCGATTTGATCAGAAAACAGGGTTGAACTATAGGCCTGATGCAAGGCATGATTCTGCGTCAGCAAGTGGTTTGAGCGGGTTGACCAACCACACCGGTCAGCCAAGCTCCCACCTAGCAACAAAGCTGTCTGTCGAGCCCCTTTGCTACAAGGGCGCTGGCTTCCAGCTACAGCGAATGCTGCGTATTCCAAACATCCGGTAAATAGTGGGGATAAATGGTGAGAATCGAATTGAGAAGCAAGATTGTTGATGTTTGCAACAAGAAGATCGAGGCAAAGGGAGCCGCGGTGGGACTATCTTTTTATGCTTTCTTCGCAAACAAGAATGATGATCCGGTGATGTTGATGGAAGCTGCAACATGGTGGATCCAAACACATCAGTTAGATCACTTCGAGAAGGCAACCAAGATTAAAAGGATGGTAGAAAATGGACTTTGAATTCTCATTAGGATGGGTATAGGTAAGTTTTCCAGAACTACGATGGCTAGCCCCGCATCAGGATTCTCAACAACAGATCCACCGTTCAAAGAGGTTAGGCTCGGATACCGGGCCGGTAAACCATGTAATTCTGCAGCAATCAACTTCAGGTTGCTGACGGTAAAATTTACTGCCCACAGGCACGCATTCGACATCAATGTAAAATCATGCTTGCGCTGCTGACGGTCGCCACACAGCACGAGCAGGCGGCACCAGATCTCAATTGTCTTGTCCATTAGTCCCGCGACATCAAGCACGCCACGCGGCCGGCACACTGGTGACATCTATTTGCAGATCGGGTTGTTCGGCCAAACCGGCCAACAACGCATCCAATACAACCCGCACCCGCTTGCTCAACTGCCGGCGGCTTGAATAACACAGCGCTATCTGGCGCTCGCCATGGTCGTACAGATCATGCAGCACCAGCTTCAGCCGACCAGAACGCAGCAATGGCGCGGCATACAATAAACCCGTCTGGCAGATGCCCTCACCTGCCGCCGCCAACTCCAGAAATGCTTCCGGATCAGAAGCCCAGATACGAGCGGGCGGCTCCCACTCGACAGTACCACTGCCATCTGCCGACTGAAACCGCCAGGGAGCAATATTGCCAGATGCGAAACGCAGCCCCAGCAGGCAATGGTCACGCAGCAGATCATCAGGCGACGTCGGTACATCATAACGGCGTAAGTATGATGGAGAGGCCACCAGCACACTGCTGAGTGGCCCGATACGTCGCATCACCAACCTGGAATCACTGATCAGACCGCCACGCACTGCGATGTCGTAACCTTCGGCCACCAAATCCACCGTGCGATTTTCCAGGCTGAGTTCGACATCCAGTTTGGGATAACACTGTGCCAGCTTGGGCAACAATGGCAACACGAAATGCTGCCCAAACGCGATGCCTGATGTAATCCGTACCCGGCCAACCGGTTCGGTCGCCGATCGGCTGACATTACTCACCGCCACATCCAGGCTACGCAATGCCGCGCTGGCCTCCCCCAAAAATGCCTCGCCCTCGGCAGTCAGTCGCAACCGCCGGGTTGAGCGGTTGAACAGACGTACACCCAGCTCCTGCTCCAACCGCAGCACATTCTTCCCGACTGCAGCTGGTGTGATGTCCAGCTTAACCGATGCCGCAGTGAAACTACCCGTTTCAGCCGTTTCAACAAACGACACCAACCCTTGCAAATTACGCATGCCATTCCAAACTTAAAGTATCAAGTCTTAAGAAATTATATGTATTTTTTATTGAATTGATTCGCCATATGATGAGCAACATCAAGACCGATCAATCCAACCGAGAATATTTCATGAACATCTCCACACTGACATTGGCTTCTACCCTGGCTCTGACTGTTTCAGCCCACACAATGGCCACCGAACAGTCACCTCTCGCCACCCGACTTGACGCGGCCATCGACCGCGCCCTGGCTGACCAACGCATCGTTGGGGCCGTCATCCTGGTCGCCCAAGACGGCAAACTGATCTATCAACGTGCCGCAGGGATGGCCGACCGTGAGGCTGCCACCCCAATGCGCGAAGATGCCATCTTCCGGCTTGCCTCCGTCACCAAACCGATTGTGACAACCGCCGCACTGCGCTTGGTCGAACAAGGTCGCTTGAAATTGAACGACCCGGTGACGCGCTGGTTGCCAAACTTCCGCCCGCACACCGCGGATGGTGCTACACCCAAGATCACCATCCACCAATTGCTTACCCACACCGCGGGCTTGACCTATGACTTCATGGAGCCAGCCGGCAACCCCTACCAGCGCCTGGGTGTCTCTACTGGCCTGGATCAGCCTGGCGTCAGTCTGAATGAAAACCTCCGCCGGATTGCCGCCGCACCGTTGTCATATCAGCCGGGCAGCCAATGGCGTTATTCGATGTCGATCGATGTGTTGGGCGCCGTCGTAGCCCGTGCCAGTGGCCAGTCACTACCCAAAGCTGTACATCAGTTGGTGACTTCACCCCTTGGCATGCGCGATACCGTGTTCACCGTCACCGACAAGCAGCGACTGACCACACCCTACGGCGATGGCCAACCGGTGCCACAGCGCATGGCGGTAGAACAGACCGTCAAGTTCCATGGTGCACCCATCACCTTTGTACCAGGCCGCTTGTTTGACCCACGAGCCTATCCATCTGGCGGCGCAGGCATGACCGGCACCGCGGCCGATGTACTAAAACTGCTGGAGACCTTGCGTAACGAAGGTGGATCGCTGTTGAAGCCGAATACCATCAAGCAGATGTTCCAAGCCCACGTCGGCCCCCAGGCCCAAACCCAAGGGCCGGGCTGGGGGTTTGGCTATGGCGGGGCTATATTGGTTGACCCGGTTGCTGCCACCAGCCCTCAATCCGCAGGCACCATGCAATGGGGAGGTGCTTACGGCCACAACTGGTTTATCGACCCTGCCCAACGCCTGACGGTCGTGGCACTGACCAATACCACCTTTGAAGGCATGGCCGGCCGCTTCACAACGGATATCCGCGACGCGATCTATGACACACAACCCACATCACACTGAACACTGATTTAGGTGGCACACGCTAGTAAAGTGCCGCAGGTTGCTGCTATACCAATGTTCGCGACGGCCACCCAGTGCGGAGTGGCCGCTCACTTAGGCCATCCCGCCAGCATTCATACCCTGCCTGTACTCAGAGTACTGGCAAGAACGCCAGCACAGTGGCCAGAAACGCTTCCGGATACTCAATATTCGATAGGTGCACCGCTGGCAGCACCAGCCGCTTTGACCCAGGAATGGCACCGGCAATCCGCTCGCTATGGCTGGCTGCCGTCACCGTATCGTCCCGGCCTGCAATCATCAGTGTTAAACGATTGATCTTCCCAAGCTCGTCACGCAGATCAGTATCACGCACCGCTGCCCATGAACCAGCCAAGCCATGTCGACAGGTTGCCAGTAATACGCTGCGGAAAGCTTCGACGACAGGATCAGGGATTACCAACATGTGTGATGGAAACCAGTTGTGCAGGAAGGTGTCAGCCGTGCTCGTCATGTCTCCGCCTGCAGAACTGCGGCAATCGGCACATCCCATTGCTCGGCGGAGCCAAGGTAGGCCGAGGTATTGCTCAGGATCAGATGGTCGATTCGTTCGGCAGCATGAACGGCCAGCCATTGGCCGACGATTCCCCCGAGCGACAAGCCGAGAATTGGCTGTGGGACTACATTCGGGAACAGGTACCGCGATTAGATGACATAGTGGGGTGCATATCGGTAAGCCAGTCCGCCTGACCTCAACCGACAATTGATCACAATACTGTTTATCCATGTATTTCCCATCCGGCCCCGGTTACAAGCAACACCGCGTATACGGTTGTAGTCACAACCCGCCCTCCCGCTGCAACACCGCCATTCCCTGCCGTAACCAGCCTGCAAGCAGGCTTTGCCGGTCGCTGACCAGGGTGGCCATACCAGGGATCTCTTGCAACAGTGGCTGGCTGGTTTGGCATTGGTCGAGGCGGACACGGAAAAGCGAGGTAAGCGGCTGCAAGGTGTCACGCAATCGCTGGGTGGGAATGGGGCCACCAAATGTGGATGCAAGGTAGAGCTGATCAAGGTTGGGTAAGGCCAGCCGGTCGACATTGTTCACGCGACAACGAATAGCCCCCTGCCCCCCCCGGTCTGCGATGAAGATGGCCAAGGTATCGGGCTGAAGACGTTGTCGCTGCAATTCGTCCACAAAGGCTTCACCTTTGACCTGGGTCGGGTTGACGAGGGACAACATACGTTCGCCAGCCGGAATAAGCGTGCCAGGCTGTAGCGCCTGGCTGGTGTCAACCACTCGACCGGCAAATGGCGCCCTGAAGGTGAGCCTGGCCAGTTGCTGATCCAGGGCAGTAACCCGTTCCAGCGCCACTTGCCATTGCTTGGTCAGTGCCTGGCCTTCTGCCAGCAGCTTGTCATCGAACGGTTGCTGCTCGATACGCCAACGCAACGCATCGGCCTGAGACTGGGCCCGACGGCGCTGCCAGAGCAAATCTGGCGAAGTCAGTCGAAGTAGTTCCTGCCCAGCTTCGACAACCTGTCCGTCATGCACCCATACCATCTGCACTTCGGCATCAACCGGGGTATACAGCGTTGTGGCTGCAGCAGCACCCAACATCGCCGGGGCCGAAACCCGGCCATGCCAAGGCACAACCAGTATCGCCAGTATCACCGCCAGCATCAGTGCCCCCCGACGGGTCGCATGATTCCAGTGCATGTCCGCACGCCGTTGCCACCAAACCATCAATTCACGCCACAGCGGGTAGGCAATGAACCAGCCCAGCTCTACCAGCAGCAACACGATACCCAGTGCCTTGAAGAACACGTGGTACACCAGCAATGCGATGCCGACGAACAGTACCAATCGGTAAAGCCAAGTCGCATAAGCAAACAGAATCAAGCTGCGTTGCCGGGCTGGCGGCCAAGGCTCGGGCGGGTCATCCTGCCACCCGAACAGCTGTTTGCGCAGCCACCAACGCCCCAGTTCGAACGAACGGCTATGCAGATTGGGAATACCCCACCAGTCGGACAACAGAAAGTAACCATCAAACCGCATGAATGGGCTGGCGTTGACGGCCAATGTCACCACCCAGGTGGTGGTCGCCAGCAGGAACACAGCCGCCCGCATTGGTCCATCCGGCAGAAAATTCCAGGCCAGGGTCGCGCCCACGGCCAATGTCAATTCGGCCAACATGCCGGCAGCGCCGATCAACATACGCTGCCGGCGTGAAGGTAGTTTCCAGGCTTCGTTGGTATCGGTATACAGCACTGGAAACATCACCAGAAACGCTACGCCCATCGTCGGGATGCGGCAGCCAAAACGACAGGCAGTCATAGCATGGCCAAACTCATGCAGTATCTTGGCAAAACTGAGCGACAGTCCAATACCGATCAGCGCACTGAAGCCGCTATAGGCAGCAAAGGTGTGGGTGAATTCATCCCAACGGCGAGACACCATGAACAACCCAACGATCAAGGCTGCAACCACGCCCCACCAGAATCGCGGATGACAGACCAGTTCAAACGCCGGCAATAACCGCCTCAGCAGTGGCATGGGACGCACCAGCGGAATGCGGAAGAATAAATAGTTTTTCAGCAGCCATTTGGCCGGGCCAAGCCGATTGGCACGAGCTTGTGCCAACAGATTGTCGGTATAGGCCGGCGCACCACTTTGCAACAGGTTATGACGAAACAGGAAATCGACGACCGCCGCAATGTCGTCTTCATCCAGCTTCAAGGTAGTGGTCTGATGAATATCATCGACAATCGCTACTGCCTCACCCAGCGGCCAACGAGACAAGATCTCAAAAGCGGGCCAGCCAATTTCGTAGAAACGGTTCGCTGCCGGATCATGCAGCACCCAACTGGGTGCCCCGCCCTCTCCTGCCGGCCCTGGATGCAAGCTCAGTTCCTGACGCATGGCGGGAAGGCGAAGTGTCGGCACCGTTACCAGCCCAACCATTGACGCAGCCAGGTCAATGGCCGTCGCAAGGCATAATAACTCAGCGGGACCCAATCACCGTAAACCCGTACCGTCCCCATCTGGCCAATGCGCGGCAAGCTGCGAGTATCTGACAGTCGTGCATACAGGCGATACGCCAGGATGCCCTCTTCCGTCACTTCGGCACGGTAGGCAAGGCGGGTCACCACCGCATCGAAGGATTCGGTCGGCGCAGCATTCGGATACAGTCGTACGGTGGAGCCCGGCTCGATAGGGATCGACTCCGCCACTGGCACGAACGCCGTCAACTCGACCTTGGCCGGATCCGCCAGCTGCATGACACGTTCACCAGCTGACACTGCCTTGCCCAACCAATCGCTACTATCCGAAAACACCACCACGCCGGCCTTCGGTGCCTTGACCTGAATACGCGCCAGTTGCCGTGAAGTGAATTCGGCTTCGATCCGTTTTTCCTCCAGTTTGGCTTGATCTTCTGCCATCTGCAATTTGGCACGGTCGTCCGTCAACGCTAACTGGGCTCGTTGCCGGAAGCTTTCCTGTGCAGCCTCGCTGGCCTTGCTGGCCAATGCCGACTGTCCTGCCAGCGTGGTGGCATCCAGGCTGAACAATGGGGTGCCAGCTTCTACCTGCTGATTGGGTTGCACAGTAATGCGGTCGATCACCCCACCGAGCGGGGCACGCATCAACAAAGGCGTTTGCGGGGTAATCTCCCCTCTTGCCAGCACCGTCAAGCGAACCGGAAAACAGGCCAGCGTCAGCAATGCCAACACTATCCAGCGACGAGCTTTGGCGGATTGCCACGTCAGACCAAGTCGATCTCGCCAGCCGCGCTGTGGCGCAAATTGACCTTGAGCGTGTGCATAGGCATCGACCAATTCCATTGCCAGGGTGCGCTCATACTCAGTCCAAGGCTCATCACGCGCCAGTAGCAAGGCACCATTCGCATTGCCGGCGGGAGGTGTCAGGGTCAAGTAGAGCAGGTAGGTTGGCAGCCAGGCTGGCCAATCTGCAGCCACTTCGGCCGGTACATCGACCGATGTCAGACAGCGTACCGACTCGCCGGTGCCAACAGTACGGCACAGCCCGGTCAGCCATTGCACATAGGGTGCATTCGGGTCGGTCTCCGGCAAGCCGGATACGGCCATGACCCTACCCAACGCCCCTCCACGCCACAGAGCAGCCTGGCGATAGGGCAACAAATTGAGGGTCTCGTTGACCATCACGAAACCCAGGACTTCTTCACTCGCCGCCTCGCGCGCGCGCCGCATCAAATGCAACAAGGTCGCCAAAGACCTGGCTGCATCAGCTTGGGGGGGGGGGACGAGATCCATACCAGCAGACCGTTACTACTTGGGCGGATTGAACGCAGCCCAGCCGCTCATCCCCGGCAACAACGCGGCATCTTGTGCTTCCATCGTGCCCGTGGCTGAAACCGACTGACTGACCGGGTCAATGCGCGCACCCAACCGATTGATGCTGGCCGGCAAGTTACGGTCGAGCTCGTCAACCTGCACATTGAAACGCACACCAGGCTTGAGCCACGCCAACCATTTCGATGGCAACAACATGCGCAACTCCAAGGGACCGCTATCGACAAGCTCCAGTATCGGCATACCAGGATTCACATACTGATGCTGTGCGGCAATACGTTTGGCCACCCGCCCGGCAAACGGAGCTGAGATCACGCACTTCGAAACAACGCTATGCATATAGCTCACTTCGGCCGCACTCTCCTTGGCTTTGCCTTCCGCTTGGGTCAGCTCCAATGCACCAATCGAATTCAGTTCGGCCAACCGGGCATTCACCTTGACCAACTGCCTTGCGGCATCCAGTGAGGCCTGTGCTTTGTTCAACTGGGCACGGAACCCACTGCAGTCAAACTCCACCAATGCCTGTCCCTTACTGAAGCTGGCTCCCTCCTGTACCGGTAGCCGCGCAATTTTGGCGGCCACCTCACTGGACAGCGTCACCGCATCACGTGACATCAACTGTACCCGGATGCGGCCGTCTGTTGCAGCAAGCTGGGCTGCAAGCGTATTTGTCGCCAGACAACCCAGCAATAACAGACCAAGCCGTACTGCGGTCATTCAGCGCCTCCGGCCAGCAGAGTGTCGGCTTGCTCAGCCACACCCTGCAACGCCTCGGACAACGAGGCAATATCGTGCCCACCCACTTCCTGCGGCAAGGCATCCATACCGATAGTGGCCGCCAACTGGCCATAAGCGTTCTGCAGATCCCCATAACCCTGATACAGCCGCAACTCGGCCAGCACAGCATTGGCGCCTGCCAGAATCGCCTGCAGTTTGCCCTGGGCGCTGGTTTGTGCCGCATTCATCGAATGTGACAACAGGCGTTGCTCCACACCATGAATATCCCGTTCCAGCTCGAACTGCCGGCTACGGCCTTGATAGTCCAGCCAGGCCACGTGGACTTGCATCAACACGGCCATGTTCAGCGCCATCCGCTGCTCCTGCGCCACTTTCAGCTGTGCATCGGCCGTACGCCGGATATTGCCCGCATTGAACAGGTTCATCAGGTTCCAGCTCACCCGCAACCCGGCATCAAACCAGTTGTGGTTCACCAGGAACTTATTGTTGTCGTAATGACGGCCTGCATTGAATTCCAGACCGGGAAACAACTTGGCAACGGCCTTGCGCGTTTCCAGTACTCCGATGCGTTCGTTGTAGCGGGCTTCCATCAGCTCTGGCCGGTTGGTCAGGGCCATCTCCTCCATCTGCTCAACAGGCAGACGCAACTGCGGTGCCGCTAACTTAGGCGGCTCAGCCACGCTGATGGTATTACCTGGCGGCAAGTTCATGATGGCAGCCAAACGTGGCTTGGCCTGTGACAAAGTAGTACGAATTTGTGTCATCTGGTTGATCACATCCAGCAACTGCCGTTGATAGGTCAGTGATTCCAGCGGAGTACGCAGCTTTTCCTGTTCGACCCTGCGCGCATCCCCCAATGCGGTTTCCGCGTCTTTCAACAGGTTGGCGATCTTGGGTTCCAGCCGTTGCGCACCCACCGCTTGCCAATAGGCCTGGCGAGTCTGCTGCATGAGCTGATGGGCCACCTTGCGCTTGCGCTCTCTCAGGATCAGCAGCTTGTCAGCCTGTTGTTTGGCGGTGAAATAGCTAACACCAAAATCCAGTACATTCCACGATACTGTCAAATCGGCATTGACCCGGTCACGTTCGGTGGAAATCGATGGCACCAGCGACTGACGCCCTGTCGCAATATCTTGCGATGAGGATGCCGCATCATTGTTGCGATGGCTGTACCCCGCCCCCAATGCCAGCTTCGGCAACATGTCGAAGTTAGCGAGATCCAGCTGTTCCTGTGCCAGCGCTTCTTCCATCACTTTGACGCGATAGTCGAGGTTGTATTTCAATGCCCTCGCCATGGATTCCTGCAACGATATCGACCCTGTCAGCACTTCCTGTTGGGTGAACATGGCCTGCCGTTCAGCCGCAAGTAATGCCTGTCGCTCGCTTTTCTCGATTGGACTGGGCGCCACTGCACACCCAGTTGCCAATACTGATGCAAGTGCCGCACTCAACACCGTCAGACGTGGTCGACTGCGTATACCACTTCGGCGGGCAGCCCGCCGCTTCGTTATTTCATTGCAATCTGGAACCAGATTAACCGCACCCACTGATGTTGTTTTCATCGTCCATCATCCCTTATGGCTTGAGTCATTGTGACGTGCGACGGCCTGGGCGCTACTCGAGTACCTCCATCACTGACAACCAACCTTGACAACGCCTCAGTAGACCACGGCACCTCGCCGCATGCGTCCGTTGCCGGGCGTACGGACAACGAACCATGCGACGACTGTGATTGCTGCTGCCTATCTCACCAAGCGGACTTCACCTACCCCGTGCACTTTCCCAAAAACAAATCATGCCGGTTTCGCAGCCAAGTTTCGGCCCCGGCATGGCCTACCCACCGCGCCCTCCTTCATGCACGTTTAGCTGGCTTACCCAACAAGGCATCCACCGATTTCGCGAAATGTGCCCCACCTTGTCGGCCCATTTGCTCTACCAATGGTGGTTTGCCTTGCGGCACCAGTTGCGCCAGGATCGATTTATCCAACGCGCCCTGAACATTGCGGGAAAAGTCGAGCTTTACCTTGGTCATCGCTTGATTGCCCTGGCTGTCCCGCACGGTGATGACAACCTCCACCGGTTGGTTGAATCCGGGTGGGGTCTGCCCTGAGAATCGACCTGTGGCGGGATCGAAGCGCAGCCATGCGGGCAATGCAGCCCCATCGGCCATGCGAGCTTCCAACAAGGTTGGGCTGCTGCTGCGTACACTGAATGTGGCACGCGGCAGCGCAAAGTTGAATGATTGCCCAGCCTGCAATGCCTGGGTCACTTCCGGTATGCGAACCTCGATCGGTCGCTGCTGCGTGGTATTGAGCTGCACCACCACACCGCTGGTCACGTTGTCAGGCCTGGAATCCACCGGACCACGCGGCCCGAGTGGCAGGATGGTTGAAGGCGGTGCCTCAGACGGTGCTGCAGACCGGCTTGCCTCGAATGACGGCGGTACAACAATCGGCAGGACTGCAGCGGGTGTGATCGTGCTCACATCATGGACAGTCAGTGTGGATGACGCTCCACCCTGCACGGCAGCCAGCACAATATTGGGTGTGGCCACGGGCAGCACGAGGGCACTGACTTGTGGTGTATTGTTTGCATTGGTAGTAGGCGGGGGCACTTCGACCACAACCTGCGGTGCAATGCTGTAGCTCTCGCCATCACTGAAGCCTGCAACCATGGTGTTGCCTTGCTGATCCTGTACCCCATCGGCCAGGGCATTCAACTGCAATGTGCCGCTGCCACTGATATCACTGACCAATACCACATAATTACTTGCATCCAGCACAGTGATGCTGGCAATTCGTCCGCTGACACCTGCACTACCAACCAGTGCAAAATCTGCGATGTCGACACCGGTCACCGGTTCGCTATAGGTCACGTGATAGCGCACACTGCCACTACTGCTATCACTATCCAACCTGGTCACTGAGATCACCACCGGTGGGTCCCGATCCCCATCCCGGGCCGTGCCGGCAAAGCCTGTTTCAATCACATTGCCGATGGCATCGGTAATCCCGGTTCCACCCTGCTTCAAATCCACCGCCATGGTCCCGGTGCCCGTAATACCGGTCACCGTTATGGTATAGGTCGTGCCACTGCCACTGATGTTGGCCAAGGTACCGGCGGCAGTGCCGGTTGTGGTCAGCAAAAAATCACTGAGATCGACCCCGGTGACCGCTTCGCTGAATACCACGGTATAAGTGGCGGTCTCGGCACCGGCCGGGCTGTTGGATGTAATGGATGTCACTACTGGAAGTCGCGCATCGATCACAATATTGCTGCTGGCTCCCAATGATCCGGCACTACCGGGTGATGGCAGGGTCAAGGTCGCCACATTGCCGGCCTCATCTACAATCCCACCACCATTCAGCGATAAAGCAGTACTGGACAGATACTCCAGATCATCGACACGATCGCCACTCTGTACGGTGTAAAGGAACGTCAAGGTATGAGTGCCAGAACCGCCACCATACACCGCCTGGCGATCGATGTTGCCCGTCTCCAATGCCAGACTCGGGCTACCTGTTACGGTGACCGCTTCGCTGAGAGTCACAGTAATGGCAATGACATCACCCGCCTTGTAACTGCCATTGCTGGTACTGGCTGTCACCGAAGTCACGCTGGGCGGCGTAAAGTCGACGGTACGGGCCGCACCGCTGAAACCGCCACTGATTGCATTACCACCGGCATCCACAATGCGGGTACCGCTGCCGTTCAGATCCACCGCCATCGTACCATTCCCACTGATACCGGTGACCGTGATGGTATAAGTGGTACCACTGCCGCTGATGCTAGCCAGGGTACCGGTCGCCGTGCCGGTAGTATTCAGGGTGAAGTCGCTCAAGTCCACCTCTGCCACACTTTCACTGAAGATCACCGCATAGGTGGTGGTGGTCGCATTGCCAGCACCTGAAGAACTGATCGAACTGACAGTGGGCGAATCGACATCCACTGCCCGCGTCGTACCACTGAAACCACCACCGATCGCATTGTTGTTGATATCCACAATGCCGGTACCGCTGTTGTTCAAGTCCACCGCTATCGTGCCAGTACCGCTGATGCCGGTCACGGTAATGGTATAGGTGGTACCGCTACCACTGATACTGGCCAACGTGCCTGCTGCCATCCCGGTTGTGGTGAGTGTAAAGTCACTCAGATCCACCCCTGTCACACTCTCGCTGAAGACGATGGTGTATGTGGCACTGGTCGCGTTAGCAGCAGTGACCGAGCTACTGGACACCACCACTGGCACATCAATATCAACAGTCCGGGCTGTACCACTAAAGCCACCACTGACAGTGTTGCTACCCGCATCGATGATGGCCGTACCACTAGCATTCAAATCCACAGCCATTGTGCCACTGCCGCTGATGCCATTGACGGTGATGGTATAGGTGGTGCCACTGCCACTGATGCTGGCCAGGGTGCCTGCCGCCGTACCTGTCGTCGTCAACGTGAAGTCGCTCAGGTCGACACCGGTGACGCTCTCGCTGAACACCACCGTATAGGTCGCGCTGCTTGCATTGCCGGCACTGGCCGAGCTGCTGGCGTTCAC